>DATJKY010000092.1:0-7329 GCA_035490955.1 Terriglobia bacterium
CAGGCTCACCCCTTCGGCGTTCAATTGTTGGGCGCGATAGCTCGAAGTGATTTGGAAAAGGCTGATGACTGACAAGAGGAGTAACATCCGGGCCTTCATCTTGGGGGCAGCTTCGGCGCCTGCCCGCTCGCGATTGGCAAACTCTCGCAGTGGGTCAGTTGGATATCGGGCGGCTTTGCGCGGCCGCGTGGCAAGGCAAACTCGCCACTACGAGGGCAAGCTGGACTCTTGACTAGACTTCCGGCTAGCCGTACTATACCATAAAGAGTGATGGTTTCGGCGCTCGCGTGTCGGGTCGAATCAGCAAATCCTTTTCAGAGAACGTAAGTAAGAGCCAGAGAGTTTACCTGTGTCGGGAACTCCGCAACACTTTGGTTGGGTCCGGTTCGTATGCACAACAGCTGCCCTAACGAGTATCACGGTTGCGGGGATGTTTATCATCGAACATTTCCGCGGGTCGAATGTGAAGTTTGATACGCCGTACCAAGGCGTGCTGCTTACCAACGGCTCGGCCTATTTTGGCCAGCTTACAGGTTATGGGGGTCCTCATCCGGTCCTCACCCACGTCTACTACGTGGTCAGTCAAACCAACCCTGATACAAAGCAAGTGAGCAATATACTCGTGAAGCGGGGCAAGGAGCTGCACGGGCCCGATCGAATGTATATCAATCCGAGCCAGATCGTTGCTGTTGAACCGGTGGGCCCCCATTCGAAAGTGGCCGAACTGATAGGCCAGGCGAGTGAGTAGCTGGGGCCCATACCAGCCGGCGGCTGTTCGCGTCAGCCAGAAGCTCGGCAAGATCGGGTGGGACGTTCTTCATTAGGCCTCTAAAGAAACGGCAATCTCTTGGCATGCGAGGTGAGATTCTTGAAGAAGCTAATTCTGGTTTGCGTTGCTGTCACAGCGACCGCAATTATCCTGCTGGCGGCGGCTTGTAGGACTGCGGCCGACATTAAGTTCGATACGGCTTACCAGGCTGTTTTGCTCGACAACGGTTCGGTGTACTTTGGCAAGCTCCAGGGAGCAGGAACGCAGTATCCCGTTCTGACCGATGTCTATTACGTTCAGAGTCAGGTGAATCAGGAAACCAAAGAGGTGAAGAACATCCTGATCCGGCGCGGCAACGAGTGGCATGCTCCTGACCGGATGTTCTTGAACGCGAGGCACATCATTTTGATCGAGCCTGTGGGGCCCAACTCCAAAGTGGCCGAGCTGATCGCCCAGGACAAGAAGAAGTGACCCGAGTGCGGAAGCCGGCTGAGAGTTTGTGTGAAAACTGCTGGTTCTGAAATCAAGGCACGCCTTCTCTGTGCCGAGCGCAGTTGTCTTACGACCCAAGGCCTTTAGCCCCTGATTTTGGGCCGGCAACGGCTAGAAGCCGCCAGGAGGAAGGGCCGCTCGCGGCACGACTGAAGTCGTGCCCTGATACGGCTTCAGGGCTTAAAGAAGAGCCGCAGACTTTCGGAGAAGCGAAAGTCTGTGCTACCTGGTCATTTAAGCTGTCCGAGGGATTGAGCCCACGCTGTCGATCAGCCGACCGACTTCATCCTCCGTGGTATAGCAAGCGCATCCCGCTCGCACCAGCCCCTCGGGCAGCAGACCGAGGCGTTCCACAACGGTCGCGGCATAAAAGTCCCCGTGTGACAAGAACAAGCCTCGTTCAGCGAGGCACTGGGCCACTTTGGTGGAGGTGACGTTCGAGACTGTGAAGGAGATGGTTGGCGTGCGGGGCGCCTCGGGTGGCGGCCCGTACAGACGAACGTCGTCGATGGAAGAGAGTCCCTCCCACAACTGTGCGAGTAGCCGGGTGCTCGCGGCATCGAGCGCATGAAAGGCATGGCGCAGGCATTCCCGTCGAGTGGCCCCGTGCCCGAGCGAGGCGAGAAAGTTAACCGCCGCGGCCGCCCCCACAATGCCCTCGTGGTTCTGGGTTCCCGTCTCTACCCGCTCGGGCGCTTCCTGGGGCGCGGGAATGAGCCTGGGGAAGTCAAGCGACTGCAGCAGGTACCGTCGGCCCCAGAGGATCCCGAGGTGTGGGCCGTAAAACTTGTAGGCGGAGCAGGCGAGGAAGTCGCAATCGAACTCCTGCACATCGATGAGGGCGTGGGGCGCATAGTGCACGGCATCCACAAAGAACAAGGCGCCTTGGGCGTGCGCCGCTTGCCCTATGCGCCGGACGTCGCTGATCGTGCCCAAAGCGTTGGACGCTGCTCCCACAGCGACCAGCCGGGTGTGACGGTTGATCTTCCGCTGCAGGTCGTCCCAATCGAGCTGGCCCGTCTCTGGGGCCATCCTCCCCATGCGCAGGGTGACCCCTCGCTCGTGTTCCAGCGCCTGCCAGGGAGCGACGTTGGCGTGGTGATCCAACTCCGTCACCACGATCTCGTCACCCAACTGGTACTGACGGCCCAGGGCGCGCGCGAGGTGAAAGGTTAAAGTGGTCATGTTCGGCCCGAACGCAATCTCCGTGGGTGCAGCGTTCAGGAAGTCCGCCAGGGTCCGTCGAGACTCCTCAATCGCGGCGTCCGTTTCGGCGCTCGTGGGGTAAGCCCAGTGGGTGTTGGCATTGTGATGATACAAATAGTCTGCCATCGCCTCGACTACCGGCCGCGGGACCTGCGTGCCACCCGGACCGTCGAAATAGGCTACGAAATGACCGTTATGCCGCCGTTCCAGGGCTGGGAAATGACCTCGGATTGCTTGACTCATAGATCAAGGCAGCCTACCACTGTTGCTTTCCTTAAGGCAATCACCGTAGCGGAGGACAACCCACGCTCCACGTTATGGACCTTGGACAACTATCATGAAACTACAAAAAACTGTAGCGCATCTTGAAAG
Organism: Terriglobia bacterium; assembly: GCA_035490955.1. Lineage (GTDB taxonomy): Bacteria > Acidobacteriota > Terriglobia > UBA7540 > UBA7540 > DATJKY01. The sequence continues at coordinate 2,840 of DATJKY010000092.1, forward strand.
AACATTCCCGTTGTGGGAACATCTTGCGGGAACACCTTGCACGTCATCAGCGATAAGGCGATTCACGTGTCGGTCGAGCTTTTCATCTAGGGAGTCTCGTGCTTATCCGACTTTTTCGAAATTCCGAGAGTAGGCAAAAATGAATCGAAGGAGGTAGCGAAATGGAGAACCCCAGTTATTCCGGAGAGGCTTCTAAAAATACCTTTTCCAGGCGCACGCTCCTGCGCCGTGCCGCCGCGACAGTGGCCGGTTTGACCATCGTTCCGCGCCACGTACTGGGCGGGCCCGGGTATGTCCCTCCCAGCGACAAGGTCAACATCGCGTTCATCGGAACTGGTTCGCAGGGGTTGCGGGTGATGCTCCACTTTCTGCGGGAGGCCGACGTACAAGCCGTGGCGGTCTGCGACCCGAATCAGCAGAGTGCGGACTATGCGCAATGGGCACAACACGAGTTCCGTGATGCAGTACGCAAGTTGCTGGGTACGAGCACGGGCTGGGATTGGCTGAGCCCTGAGGACCCACCGATTCAGTTGACCCATTCCCTGCGGGTGACGAGCGGCGTGGCGGGCCGGGACCCTTGCCAAAAAATTGTTGACGCCTATTACGGAACCCAGAAACGGTCTGGGGAGTACCACGCCTGCGCAGCGTACAAGGATTTCCGGGAGTTACTGGAGAAGGAAAAGGACGTCGACGCGGTGGTGGTCGGCACCACGGACAACCTGCACGCCGCTGTGTCGGCGGCGACAATGAGGAAGGGCAAACACGTCTTCTGCCAGAAGCCCATGACGCACACCCTCTATGAGGCTCGGTGCATTGCCGACATCGCCCGCGAGACAGCGGTGGCCACGCAGGTAGCGGTTAATAACCAGGCGTCCGAATACACGCGTGTGCTGTGCGAATGGATTTGGGCCGGCGCTATTGGACCTGTTCGGGAGGTCATCAACTGGTCGAGCCGCCCTTTCTGGCCCCAGGGCATCGAACGCCCCAAGGAAGTGCAGCCGGTGCCCGAGCGACTGGATTGGGACCTGTGGCTTGGCCCGGCGCCGCAGCGCCCTTTCAACCATGCCTACCTGCCCGTCGTATGGCGCGGCTGGTACGACTTCGGCTGCGGGGCCCTCGGCGATATGGGCTGCTACAGCTTTGATACTATTTTCCGTGTGTTGAAACTGGAGGCGCCGACAAGTGTGCAGGCTAGTTCAACCGCGCGCTACGACGAAACCTTTCCTCTGGCGTCCATCGTTTATTTCAACTTTCCCGCGCGGGGCGACATGCCTCCGGTGCGACTGACCTGGTACGACGGCGGCTTGACCCCTCCCCGTCCGCAGGGAATGGATGAGGGGCGATCGATGAGTGGAGAACAGGGAGAAGGACTGTTGTTCATCGGGGACAAGGGTACGATCCTGTGCAGTTTCAATGGCGGCCACCCCAGCCTGATTCCCGAATCGGCGATGAAAGCCTACCAACCGCCACCGAAGACCTTGCCTCGCTCACCGGGCAACGAACGCGAATGGCTTGACGCCTGCAAGGGAGCGAAGACAAAGCCGGGCGCCAACTTCGAATTCTCGGCTATGGTTACCGAAACTCTTCAATTGGGCAATATCGCGGTGCGAACGGGAGAGACGTTGATCTGGGACCGGGCCAGTCTTAAAGTCACCAACGTGGCTTCGGCCCAGCAATACGTCCAGCCGGAACGCCGAGAGGGATGGAACTTGTAGCACTCATCTAAGGCTGGCTGGGGCTGACCGGTCCTCCTCCTCCCAGCGTAGGGATCAGGATCGCCGCCGTCGCACCACTTGTGATGGCAACGACGGCGCCCACTGAAGCTCCGTGGGAGAGTGATCCGATATGCCAGCTCTCGGGAGGCGCGTTCACCTCCGTAGCGTTCATTGCTCCTACTAACCCACCAACGGAATACTGCAGCACGACGGAGGGTGGCTTTCCACGCGGGACGGTGGTGTAGTCGCCGGCGTGGAGCGTTACCTCTCCTACCACGGCCGGGTCGATGTTGCGCACCACCACTTGCCCCTCAGTGCAGTACACTTTGGTGCGCTTCGGTTCGGCTTCTGTGAGGAAACTCGTTCCGCGCGCACGAATGGCTGCTGTCGTCGTATTCACCAGGAAGGTTGCCCCTGCTTGGGCAAGCTCTGCGACGTTGGCCCGCAAGTACCCCTGGGAGAAGTCCACCTGGGTCTGTTGAGTCTGGGGATCGTGCATGCTAAGCCTCAAGATTGATAGGGAGCTGAGACGTAGCGTCGACGTGTCCTCCAGCCGGATCTCAACCTTGCCGTTTTCCAAGGTACGAACCGTATCCCCCCAATTGACCGGATCGCCCTGTGCGAGTGGGACTTCTGAGCCTGTCAAGTGCTGTACAAACTCTTGGGGGATTGCCTTCGTTACTTCGCCCGCCGGTGAGCCGGCCGGCTGGGGCTGTCCAGGCCCCAACTGCGCATACTTGCCAGGCGACACGCGCAGGGGCGGACCGGAGCCGTGGATTTCAGCGTAGCCAAAGAGCGGCAGGATGGTGTGAACGGCTTCGAAGGAGGTTATCGTGCAAAGCGCTGGAGAGCCATCTTCGCCCTGCACAATGATGTGGTCACCAGGGAGTCTGACCCGCGCAGACCGCTCGCCAACGGTCCGGACTCCTAGTCTTCCGCGTTGCAGGATCAAGGTGCCGGGAGTTGCATCCCGGGACAAGAGAGCCTCGGTGTTTTCGGCCAACGTTGCGGCGCCTCCGGACTTGAAGCTGAGCACGGCCGTCGAGGCGCTGCCGGTAGTAACCACGTCGCCCGAAAACACCACCATTTCAGCCGGCACGCGTTGGCCGTCCACCCAGACCGACCCAGTGCTCGCGAGATAGGCCAGCGCTTCGGACTTGGCCTGCGGTTCTGCGGCGAGAGCGCCAACAGCCGCTAGCGCCCACAGCCCCAGCAGAATTGGCCCTCTAGCTCGCTCCCACATAACTGTTCTTCGCTCGAGATCGGCCGGTCAGTTTTCCGTTCCCTCGCCGCTGATCCTTACTTATAGACGAGCGACGGCGAAGAAGGCGAGCAGAGCGTAAAACGCTCACCTTCTCAACTGAACAGGTCCTCTACCGGCATCGTCCAGCCGGGGACGGCTGGTTCGGCTTCGGCCAGCTCGCCACGGCGGTAAACCTTCGGACTATCAGGATCGGTCGCTCGATACACTCTTACGACCTCGGACCTCAGCACGTCGACATCCCATACCACCTGCGCACCAGCCGCGAAGTAATCGCGCCGCTTGGCCGCTATCTCCCGCTCGGCGGCGGGGCCGTAGTCACCCTCGCTGCGCACTTCCACAGCAAAGATTGGAGAGCCTTCCAGGAACTTCCCGCCTGTCCGTGGGCCAATGTAGTAGGCGGCGTCGGGGCTGAAAGATTTCCGGTTGGGCAGACTTACGATGAACCCAACGTTGTCTCCATAGGCTCGGCCAACGCCCGTCCGCCGCTCATGGGCGCGTAGGGAAATAAAGATTTCGCCGGCGGCTCGGCCAGGCAGATCTCCGGATGGCGACATCAGTCGAAGTTCTCCGTTGACGATCTCGGCTTTGCCATTTTCGGGCACGTGATAGAGGTCTTCGATGGTGGCTTGGGTCTTGATTGGCATTTGCAGAACCTCCACCCAATGTTAACACGGCGGGAGGTAGCGTTGATTAGCGACTCGACAGGCTGGAACCGGTGGCGATCACGTTCTTGCAATTCTTGCGATCCACCTGCAACGTGGCAGTCACTTCCTTGCCGGCTTCCAGCTCCACCTGTTGGGGTCGAGCAGCCACAACTACGCCGGACGGAGGCATCACCGAGACCACGGGCAACGGTTCGCTGTTTCGGTTTACGTTGCGTCGCAGCACTAGGCGCGGCGAGTTCTACGTACGTTCCGACCATCTGTTCAGACCTCCCACGCTCGGGTCGTAGCACACGAACTCCACTTCGTTGCCTTCAGGGTCTTCAGATAAAGCGAACGCCAGTGAACCCACCCATGTTCAGCCGTCTCGACCCGCATTCCGAGGTGCTCGAGTCGCTGTTTCTCAGAGCAAAAGTCCTCCAGTGCTACCGCGAAGGCGATGTGGTCGACAGTGGATCTTTCAGAGCTCACTCCGCTGTAGCCGGGTGTGCCCGACCGGAAGAGCTGCTCTTACACCAATTCCATAATGGGCTGCGCGCCGCGCGCCACCACCGGCAACGGCCGGCCCTGTGGCCCGGGCAGCTCGAGCTGCAGGTTGATGCCCAGCAGGTAGTAGACCGTGGCGGCCACCTCCGCGGGGTTCACCGGGCGGTCCTGGGGCGTGGCGGCGATCTCGTCTGAGGCGCCCACCACCTGCCCGCCTTTGAGGCCGCCACCGGCCATAACGATCGACCAGCATTGCGGCCAGTGGTCGCGCCCGCCGGCGGGATTGATCTTCGGCGTCCGCCCGAACTCACCCATGGCCAGCACGAGCGTAGTCTCGAGCAATCCGCGCTGCTGTAAGTCCTC
>DATJKY010000093.1:0-6154 GCA_035490955.1 Terriglobia bacterium
ATGCAGAGCGTACATGGAGAAGGTTGACCTCGACGGTTCGGTCTTGCTTCGTGGCTCTTTGGAAGATACAGGTCTGCGCGGAGAGGAGCCGCTACAGCGCCTGGTGTTTCACTTGCTCAATTTTCCGACGAATATCGCCGAGGCGACGGGGTTACAATCCGAGATGAGATGGAGCGGAGCAAGTTCGAGGCACTCGTCGCGCAAGCCCTGGACGGCCTGCCCAGGACGTTCCGCGAGAAGCTCGCCAACGTGGCAATTATCGTGGACGACGAGCCGCCGCAGGAACCGGAGGGCGGAGGGCTGCTTCTGGGTCTGTTCCACGGCATCCCCAGCACGCAGAAGAGCGTCTTTTTCTCCAGCCCGCCCGACCGGATTTTCCTTTACCAGCGGAACATCGAGGCCGTCTGCGCCAGCGAGGCGGAGGTGCGCCGACAGGTTCGGGCGACGCTGCTGCACGAGGTGGGGCACTACTTTGGCCTCCGCGAGGACGAACTGCGCGGGCTATAATCGCCACGGGAGGCCGACATGAAAGAACTGAGCGCAAGGCTGCTGCGCCTGGTCGAGACGGCGGAGACGAGGCTCCGCGAGGTCAGCGAGCCTCAAAGCGCCAGGCCCGTCCTGCCGGGCGGCTGGTCGCGCAGAGAGGTCATCGGACACCTGGTCGATTCGGCATCGAACAACCACCAGCGGTTCGTCCGGGCGGCGCTCCAGCCCTCCCTGGATTTTCCCGCCTGCGACCAGGCGGGCAGCGTCCGGTTGCAGGCCTTCCAGGAAGCCGACTGGGCGCTGCTGGTGTCGCTGTGGGCTGCCTACAATCGCCACCTCGCCCATGTGCTGGCCCGCCTGCCCGCCGAGAAGCTGGACACCCCTTGCCGCATCGGCTCGGGGCAGCCGGTGACCCTTGGCTTCCTGGCTGCGGATTATCTTGCCCATCTGGCCCATCACCTCAGCCAAATCGGGGTCGCGGAGCCGGGCTAGGATGCTGCCCTCAAATCAGTTCCATCGCGGCTCCGGGCGAGGCCACACCACAACCAAGGCAGAGCTAGGCCTGCTACGAGTGGCACTGTGAGGAACAAGCGGAGGCGTGAGCAATCTTGCTACTGCCGGACGCGGAGCAGCAGCAGGCTCTGGTCACCCTGTTGAGCCCCGTGCTGCCTTACCTCTCCCATGACCATTTCCCAAATCTGCGGCAGTGGTTGGGCCGCATGTTGATTCAGCAGTTGCTCCAGTCGCGCCAGGCCAAACTCCTCGTCCCGCTCGTTGACCACTTCCGTGATGCCATCGGTGAGCAGCAGGAATATGTCACCCGCTGAATAACACACGCGCTGGCTTGCATAGCGTCCACCGGGAATCAGGCCCAGGGGGAATTGCTCCATGGAGAGCCGAGCCGTGTCGCCGCTGCGTTGGCGATAGTGCAGGATGGGAAGATGCCCTGCCAGGGCATACTCGGCTTGGGTCGAGCCGTCGAGGTGCAGCAGGGCGAGGGTGGCGTACATGTCCGCTGTCTTGACGGCAGGCAGCACGCGGTCCGCACTTTCGAGCAAAGCGACGGGTTGTTGATGGGACTGAAGAGACACTCGCAGCGCGGCCTTTAGCATCCCCATGACTTGGCCAGCGGCGAGCCCGTGTCCTGAAATATCGGCGACATAGGCGAGCAGACTTCCGTCTGTCTCGATGAGGTCGATCAAGTCGCCGCCCATCTCTGCACTGGGAGCCGACTTGCCGTAGGCCTCGAACCTCGCCGTCTGGAGAGAAAGGTCTGCACCAGTGTGGCCTGGATGCCGTGGGCGAGGGAGAGTTCGGTCTGCATCCGAACGTTGTCGAGCCCTTCGGTGGTCACGAAGGACAGGAGCAGTCGCAAGCCGAGGACTCCGCTCGCCCAGATGCCGATGGCATCAAACAGAACTCGTGCTCTCAGTGCTTCTGGGATAGGCCACGGCGCGAGGACAAGCGAGATGGAGTAGGTCAGCCAGCCGAACCCCAGCCAGCCAAGGCCCGACAGCCCGCCTGCGATCCAGATTGCAAGGGCGACAATAAAGATCGCTAAGATAGGACGAACCCTTTTGATGTTGGCAAGGAGAATGCTCACGGCCACCGCACCAAGCAAGAAAGGCCAGAAGAGGCCTCGACCAAGGCGCTGGACATTGAGTTGCAAGAGATCGGCTGCGAAACCGACTACGGCGCTGGTGAAGAACGTCCCTGCGAGGAGCCTTTTCATGCGCCGCAACGGTAGCGCTCGCCAATAGGGATTCGAGGCTCTTGGGAATGCGGAGCCTAGAATCACCCTCCACTCTTGAAGCCTCTTTTTCATACCCGCTCCCACCGCCGACAGGACGCGGCCGGAGTGGAGTATATCTGATAGGGCTTGTCATCGTCGTGGTGCTCTCGTTGACGTTTGCAGCCGACTCGGATTAGCGTTCGCTTGCCCGGTTTCTTGCAAGTCTCTCCCAGTACCCGGTCACAGTGGACTCACTAGGGTTTCAGTTGGAGCTGGAATGCGCAATAAGGGCAGGCCTGATGTCTCCAGGTCGGGTGGCTGAAGGTGCGGGTAACTCGCTTCGCCGGTTCAGCCGGTCGGCCACGAGGAGCGCCGCCACGCCAGCCGCTCAGCAGGTGGAGTGGAAGAGGCCGCCAACCGGCTCGCTCTCAGCCAGCTTGTTATACAGTGCCGCAGCCTTCCTGGTTTCTTCCACGTGTACGCCAATGCCTTTGTCCTTGAGCAACTGCAAGGTCTCGGGACAGGTCCGCAGCATCAACTGCATCCCCCGGCTGAGCACAACCACCTTGCTGCCTTTTTCAAGCAACTCCTGCACGTCTGCTGGCTGAATCCCCGGAGAGTGCTCGGTGTTCGTCTCCCTCCAGTCCCATTTGCGGCCGCCGCCGGGATACAGCTTGAAGTCCTTGCCGGAACCTAGGCCCTCCACTTCCATGTGGCCCCAGGAGATGTGGATAATCCGAGGAGAGTGTTTTTCTTTCATTGCGCCTCCAATGACCGCAGCGTAACACGATTTTCTTCTGCGGTTCGCCTGCGGAAAGCTCACCCTCTTTGATTTGCGCCAGTCGGCCACCAGGATCACTGTCATGGAGAGAATGGGCGCGAAGCTGAGGCGGGTGTAACAGGGCTTGACTCTTCAGCCTGGCCCTCAAAGTCGCACGGGAGGCTCGCTCGTAGTTGACTCATTTTCGAATCCTCCCAAAGATTGGCGTAACGATAAGGCGCCATGAGAGAAGAAACCAGACCATCGATTCCGAAGACAACAACGGCAACCAATCTTGGACGGCTTGCAAAAACATCGAAACTGCCCAATAAAGTGGGTGAGCACGATTCTTACTGAAGGCATTTGTAGGCCGAATGGAACGACGCATTGACATCCGCATGGCCAGGTTCTGTACCTCGCTTGGAATCGAACCGGCCATCACAGCTAATATAATGAGGCCGCATTGAGGCAGAGCGATGGAAAGGGAAAAGCAACCGCTCGGGCGAAGGCTCGGAAAGCCGTCGTGTTGGCGCTGCCGTTTGTGCTGACTCTCGTCCTCCCGCTGGCGCTTGTCGCGGCGACCTTCCACTTACTATACAGGCTGGCGGCATGCCTGCTGGTCTGGGCGCTGTGGCTACCAAGAAAAGACGTGCTCGTGGTGCTCTCGGAAAAGCCCGATTTGGCACGACTATATGTCAGCCGAAGTTGTGCCGCTGGTGCGCGGGAGCGTGCGGTCGTCTTGAGTGGTCGGAGCGGAAGAAATGGTGTTCAAGGACTGGAAGCACGGGAACACGGGACCTGTGGAGCGCCTTAGGCAGCGGCTGCTGCTAGAAAGCCTGTGATTGCGACCCCGCTCCGCCGATGGTGGCCCCGCACGGCAAGGCTGGCAAGCCACTGGAAGGACGGCTTGGTATGTCCGCCAACCAGCCGCATGGATACGGTCGGGCGAGGGCAGCCGCATGAAGATGCGGAAATTCGAGAAGCTGTTCGTCAATAGGCCGCGCCGCACGCGGCGGGTTGCCGACCACGCCGAGAAGATGCTCAGGCTGGCGGGCTTCGTGCCTGGGCAGAGCTATCTAGACTTTGGTTGCGGCAATGGGGCCACAGCGTTCAGCCTGGCGTCGAAGCTTGGCCTGAATGTGACGGGAATAGACGTTGACCCGGACCAGATTGAAGCAGCCAAGGCGAGGAGCAAAGGACACGCCAACCCGCGCTTCCTCGCCCTCGACGGGACGAGGCTGCCGTTCGGCGACGGCGAATTTGATTTCGTCGCAACCCACATGGTGACGCACCATATACCCAACTGGGCTGAGGCGCTCCTCCAGATGGTGAGAGTCCTGAGACTGGGCGGCTGCCTTATCTACAAGGATTTGGTCCTCCCAAGATGGGCGGCGTCCGTTGGCAAGAAGGTTGTCAAGGGCATGGGCTTTCCGACCGCCGACGAACTGGACCGATTCGCACGGGAGAACAATATGGTCGCCATCCACCGCGTCCGAACGTTCAATAAATACGAGGCGGTCTGGCAGAAGGGTGCCGACTGACAGGGTAACGGTTCGGCTCTGGTCCAGCAAGGCGACGAGGACAGTTTCCCTGTCGGCCTTGGTGCCGAAGGAGTAGAGGCGACTTGCACCATTCCAGGTGATGGTTCAACAGACGGCAGTGCTCGCCGGGACAAGCAGGATGCAACAAAGCCTTGTCGGGAACCAAGGAAGCTCACGCTACCATCGCTGCCTTACGGCTACATCCATGATGCTGAGGCTGATTGCCGGTGCAACCATCCTTTTGGCGCTGGCTGGCCACGTCGCGGCGCAGGAAACCCCGAGCAGTGCGCAGGGCCGCCTGCGGGTGCGCGACTTGGGCGTCAAGATTGGCGTTTACCAGCCTGGTCCGCTCAACGCCATCACCGATGTCGCTGGCGTGCGCGTCGGGCAGGTCACGCTTGTCGAGGCGGATGACGTCCGCACCGGCGTGACTGCCATCCTGCCGCACGATGGCAACATGCTCCAGGACAGGGTTGCGGCGGCCGTCCACGCCTACAACGCCTTCGGGAAGCTCGTCGGCGCAACGCAAGTCAACGAACTCGGCGAGCTGGAGACGCCGGTCCTGCTCACCAACACGCTCAGCGTCTGGGATGCGGCGCGAGCCCTGGCGGAGTGGATGCTCGGGTTGCCAGGCAATCAGGACGTGCGCTCCGTCAATCCCGTGGTGGGAGAGACAAACGATGGCTGGCTCAGTGACATTCGCGGGATGCACGTGAAGGCCGCCCACGTGATTCGTGCCCTCGACAGCGCACGCGGCGGGCCGGTGGACGAAGGCTCTGTGGGCGCGGGGACCGGCACCATCGCCCTGGGCTGGAAGGGCGGAATCGGCACGAGTTCGCGCAAGCTTCCATCGGAACATGGCGGATTCACCCTGGGCGTGCTGGTTCAATCGAATTTCGGGGGCGATTTCACGCTTGACGGCGTGCCGGTGTGGCGCGAACTGCGCGGGTTGCCGTCCGAGCCCCCTCCGAGCGCGAGCCATCACGGTTCATGCATGATTGTCGTGGCAACCGATGCGCCGCTCGACTCGCGACAGCTTGGGCGGCTCGCCAAGCGTGCCGTCCTGGGCATGGCGCGGGCGGGAAGTTCCGGCTCGAACGGCAGCAGCGATTACGCCATCGCCTTCTCGACCACGAGCCGCTCTTCCCCACAACGGTTCACGGCGGGAACGCCCTCGCTGTCTCGTCTCAGCGAAGAGGAACTGTCCCCGCTTTTCGAGGCCGCAATCGAAGCGACCGAGGAGGCCATCGACAATTCCATTTTGCGGGCGACCACGGTCCACGGTCGTGACGGACACGTGGTGCCAGCGATTCCCATCGACAGGGTGCGGGAAGTGATGAAGAAATACGGAAGATAGAAAGCAGTTGAATGCCTGAGGCTTTGCCCAGTGTCCGCTCTGGAGTCGCAAGGAGTGAAGGAACCAGTCAAAGCGGCTGCCCGGTCCGGTTCACTCACTCCGTGGCTGCGGGGGCTGACCGGGCCGCATCGGTGCTGGCATCCGTAGTCGCTTATGTTGACCTACCAGAGTGCGTCGCGGCTTTGCTCAGGCAACACCTGAATGGTCGTACGCACGGTTACGTATTCGAGACTCGGAACGGGAAGCCGAAGAGCGACCATAACATCGCTGACCGGCAC
>DATJKY010000094.1:0-6768 GCA_035490955.1 Terriglobia bacterium
GTAAGTTCGGTTCGCGCGCTTTGGCTGATCACGCGCCTCGCCTGTCGACGCCAAGTCAATTTTTGGCAGAGCCTGCGCGTAGCTCGCAAGGAGACCGCGTCCAAGGTGATTGCCTTGGAGTTAGGTGTGGCGGCAGCACGCACAGCCACGCCGGCCAAGGCTCGTGGGCGCTCCTTATTCAGCATATTCATCCTGCTGATGATGGCCCTCAATGGCTTCAACATGGCTTCCGGTGGGCTGCTAAAACTTTCCGACAGCGTCCTTAATCGGGTGGAACCTCCCTCCCGTAAAATTCGGGTTAGCCCTTACACCGCACTGGCGCTCGCCGATGCCGAGAATGCCCTGAAAGCGTTGCAGACGGCACGCGACCCTGAGGAACGCAGGAGATCCGAAACGCTCTGGAACGAGGAAATCAACCGCCTCTTCCGGCAGGAGGTCCAGCAGCGGTTCCTTTCCGATGATGACGCCAGCGCCCAAGTGAAGCTGATGCACGACACCTTCGCCAAGCTAGGAGCTTCCGGTTTCGAAGCCTCGAGAGCGTTGCTGGCGCATACTTCCTCCCAAACCTGGCCGCGTGACGGTGAGGCAAGTGCGGTCTTCATGCGGGTGCTGGGCCTAATGGTTTTTCTCTGGATTCTGGGGACGGTGTTTTTGTCATTGGGATTCAACAACCGGGATTTGGGGAAGATCGAGTGGAATCTGGAGTGGCTCTTTACCCTCCCCGTTTCCGGCCGCGTGCTATTTGCCTCAAAGTTAGTTGAATATACCTTCTTGAATGCCCTGGCATGGGTATTTTTCCTTCCGCTACTGGTGATGGCCTGCATTGCGGGCGGGCACGGTTGGATGTCGCTGGGGCTCGGCTTCCTGGCTTTTCTTTGGTCGCTGGTTTTGGCTGGGGCGGGAACCACTTTTTGCGAAGTAGCGTCGCGCAAATTCCTGAGCCTGACGCAATTGAAAAACCTTCAAGCGCTTTCGACGGTTTTGGGCGCGTTGCTTCCGCTGGTTGCTCTTGCCGTCTATATGTCCAAGCCCGTCGATGACTTTCTTGTTATGCACGCTGCTTCGTGGCGATGGTTGGACTGGAGCCCGTTCTCCTTGCCGCTGTACCTGGCTCTTCCCTTCGCCACGGTGCGACAGATGCAGCTTGGCATCCTCGCCATGATGGCAGTGCCTGCTATCGCCGTGCTCGCCGCCCTGCGGGGAAGCGAGTTCCTGACGCGCGACGGCCTGATCCGGGCCGCCGGACCCTACCGGGGCACCAGAAAACCTGCTGGGGCAGCCGCTGGCCAAGGTTGGTTGCGAGGAATCGCTGCGCATGAACTGCTATTGCTGGCGCGCGACCGAAACCTGATGGCGCAGGTACTCTTCGTACCTCTGCTACTTCCCGTTTTTTACTTGCTCGTATTTTCCGGGCTGACCACCGCCGTCGCCGGCAGCGGTCGTCACGCGGCCATGCTGGCCTTCTTCATCGGCGCTTATGCGTTCATGACCAGTGCCATGTCAATCCTCAGCCGCGAAGACAAAACGCTATGGTTCCTGATGTCATTTCCGCAATCCGTCGCGTCCATCTTTCTGAAGAAGACCCTCGTCTGGGCGGCGGTAGGTTTGGTCTATGGCGGGGCGACGCTGCTCTTGGTGGGGCATTTCGGCCATCACTCGCGCGGCGACTGGAGGGATGCCTTCTTCGCCCTCTATGGAATCGTCCTTTATGCGTTTATCGCCGCCGGCATCGGCATTCTGGCGACCAACGTCTTGGCAACCGCGCCCCGTCAGCGTTTGAGGACGGACATGGTGTATTTGTACATGCTTCTGGCCGGCATGTGGGCGAACACGATCTATTCTTTCTCCTTCTGGACCAAGCTTGCGCAATTGGTGGTGACAACGCTGCTGGCGGTTGCGTTATGGCAGAAAGTCATCGATAGTTCTCCCTATTGGTTGGATCCCACGGAGCGTCCTCCTCGAACCGTGAGTCTGGCCGACGGATTAATCGCTGCCTTGGCGTTTTTCGTGGTGCAAAGCGTTGGCTGGCTGATTCTCCATTGGGTAGCGCCTATCTCGCTGTCGGCGCAACTCACCCTGGCCTATTCATTCGCCGGAGTGACGGTGGGAGGGCTCACGCTAATGTATCTTTGGCGCCAGGACATCCCCGACCTTTGGGAAAGAATTGGCCTCACGAGGGAGGGTGGCCGGGCTCTACCACTATGGCGAAGCGTGCTGCAAGCCACGGCATGGGGCCTGGTGGCCGCATTGGGAGCGTTTGTTTATCTCCAGGTATTGAAGCTATTCTCGGAGTGGGAAAAATGGAAAGAGAACGCTGAGCTGGGTTCATTCCTCACACGGGGTGACAATCCCCTCTGGCTCTGCGCCCTGGTGATTCTGGCAGCACCGATCTTCGAAGAGTTTCTCTTTCGTGGTTTGGTACTTAAGGGGCTTCTGCGCAGCACCGGCCCGACCGCGGCTGTTGTGGGCAGCGCCGCTCTCTTCGCACTGGTGCATCCCCCAGTTTCCGTGGTGCCGGTTTTCGCCTTGGGAATCGCCGCCGGTCTGAGCTTCCGTAAATCCGGACTCCTATTGGCTCCGATCGTCACTCATGCGGTCTATAATAGCTGCGTAGTGTTCCTCAATAAGTAAAAGCTGATTCCGGTCGGAATCACGGCGCACTCCAAAGCAAGTCGGTGCTTGGCAGGATTGGGAACGAAAAAAACGGGCCTTGCGGAAAGCAGAGGGGCACATCCTGCATAACTGTTGGGAAATCGCCATGTGTTAAGTGACGGAAGAAGCCAAGTGCGGGTCGATGGACAAGCGGAGCGAAAACTCGGCCACGCTGACACCCTCGGGTCTCCGCAATCCCGGGTCCTACCAGGGCTGAGGCGGGGCGGAGGGCAGCGCGGTGTGGACTGTAGGTGCGGGGCTTGCCGCGCCGGCAAGGGTACCCCAGGATACCCCTAAAGGCACTCCAATGCCAACGGACGAAACCTTGCCCATTGCCAAGCAAATCGCAGACGGGCTCGAATATGCGAACGAGCGGGCCTCGTCCATCACGAGCCGAAGCCAGCGGAGGTGAAGGTGAGGCCGAAGCCGTCTCCTGGAGAAGTACTGAATTCTAATCAGGAATGCCGACGCGGCGAACGAGGTCTGCGAACCGGGAATCGGAGCGAATGGGGTCTAGCCTCGGATCGACCTTCAGGTAGATCAGTTGATCGGAGCGTTCTCGGTAGGCTTTTTCGAGCCAGTCGAAGGCTTGATCGTTTTGACCGAGACCGATATAGATGAGCGCAAGCTCGTACAGATTAACGTAGGTGCGCGTTGACTCCTGCTTCAGCCTCGCAATCGTCTTTTCCGCTTCGGACTTATTCCCAGAAACCGCGTAAACGTGCCCGATATCGGATTGCACTGCCAGGTTTCCGGGGAGGAGATCCTTTGTCTTAGTCAGTTCGCGCAGGGCTTCCGGGTACATCTTTTTCTCCTCGTAGGCCAGGCCGCGGTACCAATGCGCTAAAGCATAGCTAGGCTCCAGTTCCAGGGCCTTCGCCAGTTGATCGAGCGCCCGATCGTGCTGCCTCGTATACAGGTAGTGCCAGCCGAGGTGCACAACAAGGATCGGACTCAGTGGGTCGAGCTCGAGGGAACGAGTGCTTTCCGCCAGAGCTTCGTCTCGGCGTCCACTCGAGAATAGAAGATGTGCGTACCAGTGGTGGCCGTGTGCGTAACCAGGATTGAGCTCGAGCGATCGCTTGAATTCCGCCTCGGCTCCCGACCAGTCCCAGTCGTAGTTCAGCTTCACGTAAGCGAGCGAGTTGTGCGCGTCGGCGAGTGAACTGTCAAGCTCCAATGCTTTCAGAGCAGCGGCTTTAGCCTTTGGCTGCACCTCGCTTGGGGGGTGCCCGCCGACGTCGAATGAAGACCCGAACAAAACATAACAGTCCGCCAAGCCGCTGTACGGAGCGGCGTAGCTTGGGTCCCGGTCGATCGCCTCTCGAAAATAGCTTATCGCGCGGTTGAATGATTCCTGGTTTCTCTTGGCCCAGAAGTAGCGGCCCTTCACGTAAAGCTGATAAGCCTCCGGGTCAACCGGGCGGCCACTGCTGAGGCGTATATTCTCCTCGGGCGTGAGCTTCACTCGGACCTGCTGGGCAATGTTGCGCGCCACCTCATCCTGTAATACCAGGACATCCCGCAGATCTCGCTCGTAGGCCTCGGCCCAAAGATGCTGGTCGGTCGCCGCGTGGATCAACTGCGCGGTGATTCTGACCCGGTTCCCGGCCCGTTGCACCGATCCCTCCACAATCGCGTCGACGTTGAGTTCCTTGGCGATCTCCGGCAACGGCTTCTGTGTCCGCTTGTATCGCATCACCGATGTCCTCGAAACAACCCTTAGCGCATTGATCTTGGCCAAGTCGGTGAGGATGGCCTCCGTCATGCTGTCGGCGAAATATTCCTCGTCCGGGTCGCGGGAGAGATTCTCGAGGGGCAATACGGCTAACGACCGCATCTGCGGCGGGTGCACCCGGCTGAAGAGTCCGTCGCGCCAACTGACTACGTTCAGTCCTACCAGGGCTGCCCCTAGCAGCAGGGCGCTAATCCCCGCCCATAGAGCTGCTCGCAACCAAGGTGCCTTGGCTCGCTCTGGCGGTGGCACGCCTTGCGTGGGAGGCGGCATCCCCAGACGCCTCAGGTCGACCTCCATCTCTTTCGCTGCTTGGTAGCGGTTTGCGGGATCCTTGTCCAAACACTTCAGGATGATGTCTTCCAGCTTAAGTGGGAGGTCCGGTTTGATCCGCCCCGGCGGTGGAGGAGCCTTGTGCTGAATGTCGCCCGCCAGCGCGATCGGCAGGCTCGCGTCGAATGGGCGGCGTCCGGTGGCCATCTCATAGAGCACCACGCCCAGGGCGTAGATGTCTGTTCGAGCGTCCACTTTCTCGCCCCGCAACTGCTCTGGGGCCATGTAGGAGAGCGTCCCTACCACAGCGTGCGACTCCGTCAGGCTCTCGGTCACCGTCGCCTCACTCACTGGAGGCACCAGCTTAGCCACCCCAAAATCCAGCACCTTCGCGTGTCCACGATTCGTCACGAACAAGTTCGCCGGCTTGATGTCGCAATGAATGATCCCTTTCTGGTGTGCGGCGTCCAATGCGTCGGCTATCTGACCCGTGAGGTTCAGCAACTCGCCCATCTTAAAGGGCTTAACCGCAAGGCGGTCCTTGAAGGTCTGCCCTTCCAAGTACTCCACCACGATGAACGGCTGACCCTGGTGTTCATCGATGCCATGAACGGTGCAGATGTTGGGGTGATTCAGCGCTGACGCCGCGCGTGCCTCACGTTTGAATCGTTCCAGCGCGTGCGGATCACGGAGGCAACTGTCCGACAAGAATTTGAGAGCGACGAAGCGGCCAAGCTTGGTGTCTTCGGCCTTGTAGACCACGCCCATCCCTCCACTACCAAGCTTTTCGAGAATCCGGTAGTGGGAAATGGTCTGGCCCAGCATCGGCGTCAGCTCGCCTGCACGCAGATCTGGCCTAGATTACACCGGTCTGCAGGAATAATGAAGCTGCTCGTAAAACTGTAAGAACTGGCAAGGGCCAGCGCGGATAACCGCGTCGTAACGCAAGATACCAACCCAAAGGCCCGGCTGTCTGGGAGGCGGGCTGCGTCGTGGACAACTGTTGCGAAATCCCCATGTGTTAAACAACGTTCACGCGCTTCCCAATAAGTTCCTTACGACAGATTCCTTTGTGAGGCGAAATGGATCAGAGGCTGTCTGCCAACATGTTTTCCGCAACCGATCGGCTTTTGGCGAAACACAGGGATCTGTACAGAGGGCGCTAGCCCAGTTGAGCACGTTACTGCAAATCGCTGTCGCTGATGGGAGTTTCGCTCAAGTCCTTAGACGGGTTACAGCGCCCAGACTCAGCACCAGCAACACACCCACTAGGGTAACAAAGACGCGCCGTTTGCAGCTCAAGAGACGGCCCGTCAACCACCGTTCTCGCGCAGGACGCGGTAGATGTCCATCCCGTATTTCTCCACGGTGCTGATCCCAATTCCCGGGACGGCGAGCAACTCCTCGCTTGTTCCAGGGCGGCTGGTCGCCAGGGCCCTTGGTGAATGGCGGGCAGCGACAGAGAATCGGCCCTGAATCCTTGATAGGGACGTGAGGAGGCTATTCTGTTGATTCCAGGGCACATTCCGGGTTTGTTCCGTCGCCCCTCCCAGCCGCCCTGGCGTTCCTCGCTCGTCTCCCGTAGCCCTAGCTGATGGCGGGCAACGACGCAAAATGGATGTGGTTGTTCCACGGCAACATTCCGGCTTTGGCCGCTCATTCTTTTCAGCCCCTGGCTCGCGAACGTGCGCACCAGACCAAACCATAGTATAAGGGTAGGTATGGGGGATTGTCGATAGGGTAAACTATGTATCGTACCACAGCGACGAATTTCCCCTTTTCCGTCCACCGCCTCCCACATTAGGAGAGCTTGAGAAGCAACGGGCTTTTCCACGATAAACATTGGCTGGAGACGACTGCAGTGTCGATTACGGTAAGACGGGTTGCTTTTTACCCGCCACAGTTGAAACTGAAAGCACGACTGCGTTACTGGCTCTCCCCCTCCCTCAAAAGGCCCTGTGGAGGTGCAAGCGGAAATTGAACGTGCTTTTGAAATGCATATTTATTTCAAAATTGCCATGTTGCCCCAGAGCCTACTATCAGCGAGAATAACTTCGCTTTTGTGACTCCTCGAGGACGGCCATGTTCAAGCGCTTGCGTTTAGTTTT
>DATJKY010000095.1:0-5975 GCA_035490955.1 Terriglobia bacterium
ATCGATGGCCACGAAGCCTTGGCTCCCGAGACCCAAGCTCCACCGAGGCTGGAGACCCCTTCGCACGACGCCGACCGCGAACCCTTAGCCAACTAGGATGTAGAGCCTGGAAGCCACAGCGATTGAAACCTAATCCCCGGATGGTGCATCGAAGAAGGCGTCGAACGAACCCGGCTCGATAGATACCGTGTTCGAGTGGGCGCCGACCCAAGAGCAAGCCCCAAACCGCAAATTACGGGATTTCACCGCTAACTCACTCAGTCTGGAACCTCAACGTGCCGCCAACCGTGCTGAACGACCCGGAAGAAAACAACGACATACAGGCCTCTCGCCCCGCTTCCAAGACCAGTGCATCGGCGAAGGCTTCAGAACGCAATAGGAAAAGAGAAACCAACATGCCCAGGAAGCAAGAGGAATTGCAGGAAGAGAAGATCATCGATCTGAAGGAAGGCGAGGTCCTCGATATCGCCAAGTTGAAGGAAATGAATATCACCACCCTCACGCAAGTGGCCAAGGACCTGGGCGTGGTGGGCGCTACCGCCATGCGCAAGCAGGAGCTGATCTTCAAGATCCTTCAGGCGCAGACGGAAAAGAGCGGCCTGATCTTCTCCGAGGGCGTGCTGGAATGCCTCCCCGACGGCTTCGGGTTCCTGCGCGCTCCCGACTACAATTACTTGCCTGGCCCCGACGATATCTACGTCTCGCCTTCCCAAATTCGTAAGTTCGATCTGCGCACTGGTGACACTATCTCCGGGCAGATCCGGCCACCCAAGGAAGGAGAGCGCTACTTCGCCCTGATCAAGGTCGAGGCCATCAACTTCGAGCCGCCGGACGAATCGCGCAACAAGATCTTCTTCGATAACCTGACGCCGTTGTACCCTCAGGAGCGCATCCGTCTGGAGACTATCAAGGACAACGTCTCGGCTCGCGTGCTGGACCTGCTGACGCCTATCGGGAAGGGCCAGCGCGGCCTCATCGTCGCGCCTCCCCGCACCGGTAAGACGATGCTCCTGCAGACTATCGCCAACTCGGTAAGCACTAACCACCCCGAGGTCACTCTCATCGTCCTGCTCATCGACGAGCGCCCGGAAGAAGTCACCGATATGCAGCGCACGGTCAAGGGCGAGGTGATCAGCTCAACCTTTGACGAGCCAGCAGCCCGGCACGTTCAGGTCGCCGAAATGGTGATTGAGAAGGCCAAGCGTCTGGTGGAGCACAAGCGTGACGTGGTGATCCTGCTCGATTCCATCACTCGCCTGGCGCGGGCCTACAATACGGTCGTCCCACCCTCCGGAAAAGTCCTCTCCGGCGGCGTGGATTCCAACGCCTTGCAGCGTCCTAAGCGCTTCTTCGGAGCGGCCCGCAACATTGAGGAGGGTGGCAGCTTGACCATCATCGCCACCGCCCTCATTGACACCGGGAGTCGCATGGACGACGTCATCTTTGAGGAGTTTAAGGGCACGGGCAACATGGAAATCAACCTCGACCGGAAGCTGGTCGATAAACGCGTCTTCCCGGCTATGGACATCAACCGTTCAGCCACCCGCAAGGAGGAGCTGCTGGTACCCAAGGATGAGCTGAACCGGATCTGGGTGCTGCGCAAGGTCTTGAGCCCGCTTTCGCCCGTCGAGAGCATGGAACTGATCATCGACAAGCTCACTAAAACCAACCACAACGCCCAGTTCCTGGCGTCGATGAGTAACGGGGGGCGCTAGTAAGATCGCGGGTCAGGGACCAGGGATCAGGAGTCAAGCAACAAGGTCGGGGAGCTGGCGGGCCAGTTTCACAATTGTGTCCACCACCTGATCAGCCGTTAGGTAGGTGGAATCAATGTCATGAGCGTCCGGCGCAGCCACCAGCGGGGAGATCTTCCTCGTCGCGTCTAACTGGTCGCGGCGGTCGATCTCAGCTGCGGTCTGCTGTAAGGTTGCGCCTCGCCCTTCCTCCCTCTCCTGAGCCAATCTCCGCCGAGCTCTCTCGGCGGGCTCAGCTCTCAGGAAGACTTTGAGCGGTGCGTCCGGGAACACGACGGTGCCGATGTCGCGGCCTTCCATCACCAAGCCGCGCCCCCGCGCGAGGGCACGCTGCAAGGCGATGAGCTTCTGCCGCACCGCCGGCAGCCGCGAGACCCTGGCCGCAGCCAGCGTCACTTCCGGCGTGCGAATTTGCGCCGTGACGTCCCGGCCGTTCAAGACTACCCGCGAATCTGTGCCGTCGGTCGCGAACCTGATTTCCAGACGGACTACAGCTTCGACCACTGCGCGCTCGTCATCCAGGGAAATCCCTAGCTCCAAAACACCGAGGGCGGCGGCCCGATAAGTCGCTCCACTGTCCACATAGTCCAGCCCGAGGCGCTCGGCGAGTCTGCGCGCCACGGTGCTTTTGCCCGCCCCGGCGGGACCGTCGATCGCAATCACCACGGGCTTCATATGTCCAAGAGGCTTCATTGTACACTAGCGCGCGGGCGTAAAATTGCAGCCGGAAACGGGCGTAGGATGTCTCGAGTCGATCAGTAAACACTGGGCGACAAGGAAGGACCTAGGTCCTACAACTCAGTTCTGGAGCTTGAGGCGAATCAGCCACTTGTCCGTTTTACTGTCCGTCAAGTGGCGCGCCACGCGAGAAGGTTATACCCGCAAGCCCGGAAGCTTCTGCGAGTCTATTACTCGGCTCGCAGCGACTCGACAGGGTTCACACCCGCGGCGTGCCGGGCAGGAAGGTAGCCGGCGAGCGCAGCCGTCGCGACGAGTCCGACCGACACCGCAGCATACGTCGCCGGGTCAGCGGGCTTCACCCCGAATAGGAGGGAAGACATCAGGCGTGCCAGGCCAGGCGCCGTTGCCAATCCGCAAGCAACGCCCACACCAGTAAGCACCAACGCGTGGCCGACAAACATCCCGGTCAGTTCCTGGCCGCGGGCGCCGAGCGCCATTCGAATGCCGATCTCCCGCCTACGCTGGGATACTGAGTAGGCGATCACTCCGTAGAGACCCACCACGCCGAGCAGCAGCGCCATCCCGCCGGCGACCGCCAGCATCACGAGGGTGAAGGAGGTCCGCGCCATTGACCTGGTGTAGTAATAGTCCAGTGTGTGGGCGTCCGCCAGCGGAAGGCTTGGATCCACCGACCACACAGCGCGCTGCACCTCGTTCGTGAAGGCTTCCGAGCCAGCGCGCGGGCTGCGAATGGAGAAGGTCACGTAGCGGCGCACGTCAATATCGTTGCTCTCGAACTTCGCCGCCAGAATGGGCCAATACACCGAACTGGGCGCTTCCTTATCCATGCCGTCGTCGTGGACATTTCCCACAACGCCGACCACCTCTCGCCAATCGTCCTTCGCGGTTGAGCGGATTTGTTTGCCAAGAGCGTTCGCCGGGTCTCGCCAGTACTGGCGTGCCACTTTTTCGGAGACGATGGCCACCGGCACCTTATTGTAGATATCACTCCAAGAGAGATCGCGGCCGGCGCGGAGCGGCGTGCCCAGGGTTTTGAAATAGCCCGGTGCGACGAACCTGTAGCGGTGCAGCGAAATTTCACCCGGAGCGTAGGTGCGGTCCTTCACGAGGAGTGCATCACCCCATTCGTTACCATCCATGGGGACGCTCATCGAGATGCCTACCGATGAGACGCCCGGAATCGCCTCGATCTTATGCGACATCTCCTCTTGGATGCGAACCACGCGCTCGGGGTCTTTCACCTCTGTGTCGGGAATGTCGACGCGGAATGTCTGGAGTTCGGAAGGCGCGGTGAATCCGGGATCCACTCTGGTCAAGGCGCGAAAAGTGCGAATCATGAGTCCCGAGCAGATCAGCAGAACGAGCGCCAGCGCCACTTGGACGATCACCAGCACGTTGCGCGAGCGATGCCGCCCGCGGCTTTCGCTCATGGAACGTCCGCCCTCGCGCAGCCCGGTGCCGAGGCATCTGCTCGCATATTTCAAGACTGGGATGGAACCGAAAAGCAGGCTGGCGACGAGCGATACGGCCAGGGTGAAAAGCACCACGGTCCCATCAATGCCGATTTCATCGAGGCGAGGCAGACCCGTAGGCGCCATGGCCACCAGGACGCGCAGGGCTGCATAGGCCACCCCGAGACCCAAAACGCTTCCGAAAAGAGCCAGAACGAGACTCTCAAACAGCATCTCCGCAGCAATGCGGCCTCGGCTTGCACCCAGCGCGGCTCGGATGGCGAGCTCTTGCTGGCGGCCTTCCGCGCGGATCAGAAGCAGGTTGGCCACGTTGGCGCAGGCGATGAGCAGCACCAAGCCGATGCCACCCATCAGGACCCAGAGGACCTTGCCCACGTCGCCCACCACGTCTTGCTTCAGCGTCCGGAGGTTCGGCCCGATTCGCGCGTCTTCGAACATCTTGAGGCTGTATCCCGGCGGCGGTGGAAAACTTCTGAGTACAATGGGGAGCATCCGCGCCACGTCCGCGTTGGCTTGCTCAAGCGTGACGCCCGGCCTCAGCCTGGCGACAGAGTCAAAACTGTATCGTCCGAGGGTTGTTTTGGGGCGATCGAAGCGCAAGGGGAGGAGCAGGGCAAGCTCGGGCCCGCCGAAGCGGAAATCCTGCGGCAGCACTCCGATGATTTGCCGCGAGTCTCCATCCACGGTGATCGTCCTCCCGATCACGGAGTGGTCGCCGCCGAACTTGCGCTGCCAATAGCCGTAGGTCAGCATCACCGTCTCCGCGCTCCCCGGGGAATCGTCCGCTCGCGTGAACAGGCGCCCGAGCATAGGCGAGACCCTAAGAGTCGGAAGGACGCCGTCGGTCACATCGAGGCCGTGCGCGTGCTCCGGCTCCGCCAGACCCGTGATGTTTAACGAGTGGCCCATATAGACGCCAATGTCCTGGAAAGTGCGGTTCTGTTCGCGAGAGATGATGTAGTCTGCTGGTGATGGATTCAAGTCCTTAATGTTGAGCCCTGGAGCCGTGAGCCAGACAGCCACCAGCTCCTCCGGATGGGAATAGGGCAGAGGCTTCAGCAGAACGCCCTCGACTACGCTAAAAATCGCTGTGTTCGCTCCGATGCCGGCGGCAAGCGTCGCGAGCGTGATGGCCGTAAACATGGGCGCACGGCCAAGCCTCCGCAGAACCTGCCTGAGCTGCGTTGTCAAGGGTCCCATAAACTTGCCTCCCGGCGATGGACTTCCAATCGAAAATGCCCTTCTGGGGTGTGTCTAGCATTTGGACGCCCTAACGCTCATAACGTTAACGGGCAACCGCGGGTTCCAGGAAACCTTACCCGCAGCCCTTCACATCCTCATGGGGCCCGCAGGGAGCTCAGCGATTGCCACGATTTACAATCACTGCCGGCTGCATAGGTGGTATGGAGGAAAAGCGGACTTCGAGCGCTCACTTCTTCTGAGCGCCAAAAAAGGGAGAGGCAAACGTCCTATTACGCCACCGGGTGTGCGGGATAGCTTAACCGACAGGCAACGCCTCCACTTGAAGCCCATAGCCCCGCGCGGCAGCGCACTGTCTTTTGTCAGCAGAGACGAACAGATCCGCCGACCACTCTGCGGCGGAGGCCACCTGGAGGGAATCAGAGGACCGCAGCGGCCACCGTTCCAAAAGCTCGACCGCGCGCACCGTCACCGGCTCTGTGACACCGATGATGCTCGAATCCGCAAGGTCTTCGAAGAGCGCCTGTTTGGCCCTGAGGTACTGCTGTTGCAACAGTCTCCCGTCGCGGCGGCGCCTACAGAGCGCGGAAATAACCTCCGAAAGGCAGATCATCGAAACCCCTAGAGACGAGGCTCCCAACAAAATCTCCTCCACCCGGTCGCTTCCTGGCTCTTGAATATACCGCTTGGCGAGCGCCGACGAGTCGAGAAAGATATTCAAGGTGACGACCGCCTCTCCTCCAACACAGCTTTGGCCAGCGAGGCGCCGGGCGTCACCAGACGGAGTCCCGGTCGCTTCCAGGCGGGTTGGGACTCGCGCAAGTCCGCAGGGATTATCTTGGCAATC
>DATJKY010000096.1:0-14000 GCA_035490955.1 Terriglobia bacterium
TACGTGCCCGGGAAACATACCCTCGCCATCGTTGATTCATCGCTGGCCTAACTAGAGTACCGCCGGGCGGAAGCCCGGTGGCTACCACTAATTTCGAATAGGAGAATGACACCATGAAAAAAGCAATTCTCAGCGCAGCCATCACGGTCGTCGTTGCTATGGCCTTCGGATTATCGA
Organism: Terriglobia bacterium; assembly: GCA_035490955.1. Lineage (GTDB taxonomy): Bacteria > Acidobacteriota > Terriglobia > UBA7540 > UBA7540 > DATJKY01. Next base: position 178 of record DATJKY010000096.1, read on the forward strand.
GAAGCAGCCAGGCGAGGCCCGCCGCGAATGGACAGAACACTTCGACAGGACAGTATCAGGTCGAGATTGACAACTTCAGTTTTGGGCCGGCAACCCTCACGGTTCCGGTCCGTACGACCGTGACCTGGGTCAACAAGGATGATGTGCCCCACAAGGTCGTCAGCGCCGACGCGAAAGACATCAAATCGCCCGTGCTGGACACCGATCAGAAGTTCACCTACACCTTTACCAAGACCGGCACCTCTCCTTATTACTGCTCGATCCACCCGAAGATGACCGGAAAGGTCATCGTGCAGTGAGTAGAAGGTCTGGAGACACAAGTGAACCCGTTTGACGTTAAGGCCGTACTGCTCGCGAAACACGCTCCGCACCCCAGGAGGAGACCTTTCGGTTGGTTGGACACAACAACTGGGCCTTAACGTTGAGATCGACTATGCCGGAAAGCCTGAAAGTTTCCCTCTGGCAGCGCTGCTTAAGATGGCCACGGGGTACTGGGTATCGCAGACCGTCTACGTTGCGGCCAAGCTGGGTATCGCCGACCTGCGGAAAAAAGGGCCGCCATCGACAAAACCGACAATGGAATAAAAAGGACGCAGCTCTAGTTTAGACAGGTGTACCACGTCCTCACAGGCATAACACGGGGACTGGCAAGCAGAGTGCGGCGTGGAATAAATGGCGCCGACACGCAGTTGATACGAGCAGCCGCCAGGTACTCACACGGTGGCATACAGAGGCCGAGAACATTATGCGTAGTGCCATCAGCCTGACCCTAGCCAGTGTCTTTGTGTTCTTGGCGGGGTTCAACGTATGGAACATGTTGACCGGCCGCGGCGCGTCCCCCCGGAGCAACAGGGTGTTGACTCGAATTCATCGAGTTGCCGGTTATGCTTTCATCGCCCTGTTCGTGATCCTTTGCTATTTCATGCTCCTGCGTGTAAAGGGATCGTCGGACGAGCTGTCGCCGAGGCTCGTTTTGCATATGGGTCTGGCGTTGTCGCTGGCTCCTTTGCTGTTCATAAAGGTGGTCGTCGCACGATGTCAGAAGGCCGCGCGTGGTCTGTTGATGGCGTTGGGGATTGGGATTTTTGCCATCGCCTTCACACTGGTCACCTTGAATGTGTCCATACACTATCTCCGCCTTGCGTCGCCGCATAAGGTGCCGCGTGGAACTTCGTTAAACGGTCGTGGTTGTGGTGCTGGTCTCGGCGGGCCTTGCATACTTCAAGAACTCTAAACAACCCAAGCCGAAACCCGACACGGAAGCCTTGCCTCTCAATAAACCTGCGGGCCAGGAGCTAACCAACTCCAGCGAGCCCTTGAATGTAGCCCTGGCGCGAATCGAGTCGCAAACGCATGACGCCAAGACCTTGCGATTCCTCCTGCCACGAGACCGGCACCTTGGGGCACGTCCGGGACAATTCCTGACGTTTGAGTGGATGATCGATGGAAGACCGGTTACGCGCTCGTATTCGATCTGCTCCTCCCCCGTCCAGACGGGCTACATCGACATCACACCCAAGCGGGTCGAAAACGGCTGTGTGTCTCAGTTTCTAAATGACCGCGCAAACGTGGGATTAACAGCCAAAGCTCGGGGCCCGTACGGCAGATTTTACTTTGACGAGAGCAGGCATGAGCGGATCGTGCTGATCGCTGGTGGAAGCGGAATTACTCCCATGATCGCCATGCTCCGATATATCGATGACCTATGTATCCCGGTGGACGCCACGCTCATCTACTGTGTTCGAACCCAACAAGATGTGTTCTTCAAGAACGACCTTGCAGCGCTCCAGGGCCGACTCAGCAAGTTTCGCTACGTTTTGGTGTTGTCCCGGCCGAGTTCCGGCTGGACGGGCTGGAAAGGCCGTTTGCGGCATGAGGTTTTGGAGCGCGAAATCGAGAAACCCTTTGAATCGACATTCTTCTTGTGCGGGCCGCCGGCGTTCATGGAGCTTGGCCGCGCCTTGCTGAAAGACCTGGCGGTCGAACCTTCCAGAATCCTGCAAGAGAGTTTCGGAGGTGCTGTGGCGGGAGGAGGTCCCACCACAGCGACTCTCGGTTCGCTCGAAATCAAGTTTTCTCGTTCCGTGGTCGCATATAAGGTGTCGCCAGACCAAACTCTATTGGAGAGCTCAGAAAGAAACGGTGTGTTGATCCCGTCGGGTTGTCGACAAGGGAGTTGCGGTACGTGCGCCACTAAGCTGCTCAGCGGCAGGGTACAGATGGAAAGTGAAGAGGCGCTGAATGAAGAGCTGCGAGCCCAAGGGTTTATCCTGCCGTGCGTTAGTCGGCCTCTCAGCGATATCACGCTGGATGCGTAAAACAGGCCCCGCCTGTATTTGGACTATAACCTGCCAGCATGGCAACTGGGATTTGGCATGACGCAAGAAGAAATCAGACTCGCGGAATCGGCGGCTGGCGAGAAACATTGCAAGCGCTGGGCAGCTTATCTGAGTGAACGCGCCTGGGGGACAGTCCGCGAGGATTACAGTCCCTGCGGGTCCTTGGGAATATTTCCCCAAGATCATACACGCTCGCGGGTTTATCGTTGGAACGAAGATGGACTTGCGGGAATCTGCGACCGGCACCAACTCATCTGCTTTGCGCTGGCACTGTGGAACGGGTGTGACTAAGGCGGCAGCTCATTACGCGCTTACGATCCAACCCGGGGAGACGGAGGTCATCCGTCTGCGCTTGGCGGCCTCCGAGTTCAGGGGCGAAAACGCGTTCGCCAATTTCGCCAAGATCTTCGCGCTCCGACAGCGTGAAGCGGACGAATTCTACGCCACGCTCATTCCTCAAGATCTTTCGGACGACGACCAGAACCTTATGCGCCAGGTTTCGCTGGCATGTTGTGGTCCAAGCAGTTCTACCACTATGTGGTCAAAGACTGGCCGGTCGGTGACCCCGGAGACCCACCTGCGCCTCAGGAACGCCAGAAGGGACGTAATCGCGAGTGGACGCACCTCTATAACGCCGATGTCGTCTCGATGCCCGACAAATGGGAATATCCATGGTACATGGATGGCGATGTACACGCTTTAACGCAAGAAGCGTTCCTACAGGTAACGATGCGGAATTCATCGTCAAAGTACCGCAGGGGTTGCAGCAGGTAGGCGTGCTGCTTCCGCGTCCGCCTCGGAGTACCGATTCTTGTCACGTCTGGCCACGTTGAGAGTACCGATGCTCTTTCCCCGAACCATCAGCGGGACTACGCAGTGAGAGCGCGGTCGGCGGCGAGGCAGCGCTCATTGTCGTACTGCTGACCTGTTTCAAGATCGCCGCGACTAATAGGCTGCTGGTGATGGAACACCCCCTTGAGCGCATGTTCAGGCGGAGCGCAGGGGCTCGTTCCTCCAGGTTCGCGGCTTCTTCGTTTGGCTAAGGCCGCGAGGGACCGCAAGGGCCAATCTGTTAAGTATTCCATGACAAATTCTTTACAACATTTCGGGAATATGAACCGCACCCAAAGAGTCTTCTCCCTCGAACGGCGGAAGTCTTCGTTCTCGAACAGTGAAGTGCGAATGAAGACTTGCCCCGACAAACTCAAAAAAGGAGAACACTGTGAAAGACCTGTTGAATGACTTGAAAGGACCGGCAAGCCGGCGTTCTTTCATGAAGAAAGGACTGGCGGCGGCCGGCACGGCAAGCGCTGGCGCCGGGCTGCTGGCCAAGGGCTTATCCGTCTTCGGCCAAGAACGGGACGAAGACGGCGATGGTCTTACCAAGGGAGACATCGCAATTCTGAGGTTTCTGAATGCCTTAGAGCAGGTGGAGGCCGATCTGTGGCTGCAATACTCCGAACTCGGAGGAGTCCAAGATAACGAAGTCTCAGGAGTCAGTGGGGGGAATCCGCTCTACACGGCTGCCCTGCAAATTCTCGATGGCGACATGCCGCAATATATCCACGACAACACCGATGATGAGATCAGCCACGCCGCCTTCCTGAAAGCGTACCTGGAATCGAAGGGCGCGGAGGCAGTCGACCTCAGTCGGTTTGCCACATTGCCCAGCAGTCGTGCGACAGGAGCCCGGCAAATCGGGCGGCTCACCAACCTCACGCGTCTTACGGTTGACACCAGTTTTTGGTCTCGGTACCGCAGCATTACCAACCCCGATTTCGACCCGGGCGCGCCATTCGTTCAAGCAGTCCCGAGTCTGAACGCGGGTCAGCACACGGCGATCCCGAGAACCGATGACGACACCGCCGGCAGTAATCTCAGTAACCCTCCCACAAGCATCACCACCCACCTTCAAGCGATCGCCTTCACGGCGGGATTCCACTTCGCGTTTATCGAGCAAGGTGGAACCAGCCTCTATCCAACGCTGGCTCAGAAGGTGACCAATCTGGAAGTTTTGCGAGTCTTGTTGAGTATTGGCCCAAGCGAGACCATGCACTTTCAGACTTGGCAGGATAAGGCCGGCAACGCCCTTCCGATATCCGATACGGACACCGGATTCCCAGGATCAACGGGAGCAACGGTGACGTTTACGAACCTCGCTCAGGCCCAGGGAGAGACCGACCCGGAATCCCTTAACGGGGATACTTTGCAGGCCAACCTGATTATGCCCGAGCCGACCCACTTCCTCACCAACAAGAACCCAAAGTTCCCCCCTGTTGCGATCATTCGCCCGACCTCCACAGAAAACGGGGGCGCAGTGGCCGCTGTTCAGAGCTTCGTGGACGATGGGCTTTTTGTCGGACATACAGTGCACGGTAGATCCGATGGTTTCGTTGAACTCCTGTTCAAACTGGCACGCGAAGCAGATGCAGCCAGACGCGAGCGGTAGGCGACACGCGGGGGAGCGGGCCGAATATACGGACCCGTTCGTCGCTCGGTTGAAAAGAGTCGTTGACTTAACTGAGCTGTAAAACCACGGACGAGAAACTGCGAACTCGCTCCGTGCGAAGTAGACGGAAGGACAGGGTTGCAGGAACACCCCAGTGCATTTCAATCTGGAGCCGCTCTCTGGTAATCCTGTCCCTTCCGCCTTAGCCATTCTCAATTTTGCGATGAAAGGATTTAAAATGATCGAAGGTTTGTTTCAACCAACACACTTGATCTTCCTTCTGCTGATCGCTCTTCTCATTTTCGGCCCCAGAAAGCTGCCTGAGCTGGGGCAGGGACTAGGAAAGGGAATTCGTGGATTCAAAGATGCGCTCAAAGGGCTCGGAGAAGACTCCGAGAGTCCGAGCCCGCCAAACCGTCCGAGGCTGTGATGGGATCCCACGTGAGTCGGTATCGCACCGTGCCCGTAGTCAGTGGTTGCAGCATGGGGTGGCTCAACAGAGTTCTCACCGCGCGCAACACTTTCTGCAAGGTTTGTTCTTAGCGGCGTGTCGGGCTCCCTTTTTTGAATTTGTCATCCACTTGGAAAACAAACTCCAAGTGTACTATGCCCGAGACTTCAGGCCCCGTTACGTTGAGGTAGAGGAAGTCCGGGGTCAGGCATGACATTCCACAAGGGGATCAGGGCCTTCAGCCGCACCGACCAGGGATAACCCGCCGCCCGCCAGATGGCCTTCAGCACCGAGACCAACTCCCGACCATAGGTGGGCCGTCGTCGCGGCGGGTGATCCGGGCGGGGTCGCGCCCGACCGGGCGGCGGTCCGTTCAGCAGCCAGTACGGCATGACCCCACTGGCCGCGCTGCAAGCTGGCCTTCTCAACGGCGCAAAGCTACTCGGCTGGCAGGATCAGATTGGAGCGCTGAAGCCAGGCTATTGGGCGGACATCGTTGCCGTTCCAGGCGATCCGCTCACCGATATCAGCGTCCTCGAGCGAGTCAGCTTTGTGATGAAGGGTGGGGTGATCCACCGGAAGTAGCAAAACTGGCGGGATGGGGTAGGGGACTGCTTCGGACCTAAGATCGTTGCCACCATAACTCCCCCCACTACTCCGACTCCCGAGCCTGCCACCATGCTCCTCGTCGTAAGCGGCTTGGCGGGACCGATCGGCTTCCGTCGACCCCGAAAATTCCACCTCTGAGGGATGGTCCAGCCCTCTTTGGAGCCCGCAGGGTGATCTAAACAAACAGGGCTCTGTTTCGTTCTCCACTTTCCACAGTCCTCTTTCAGCCGGGGAGATAGCTGAAGCTTCGCCCACCCCGCAGGGTATGTTGCTGGCCGTGGGTCAGCAACCAATGCGGCGAACTGGCCCAACTGGCCCGAGCCTGCTTGACAATATGGCGTCCAAACTCCAGAATTTAGAGTCCGTTCGATGCATCTCAGCCTCAGTAGCCCCTCGGGGCAGATTCTCGTAACGTTGCTCATCAAGCTGGGCGTTATCGCCTCGCTGGCGAGCATCATTGCGCGTTTCGGACACTTCCGCCGCCTCATCTTTTTGGAGCAACGCACACCGCGCCAGAAGCTGCTCTTCTCCGTCTTTCTGGGCGTACCTTTCATGTTGGGCGTCCTCACCCGCCTGCTCGCCAAGTACCAGGGCATTGACTTGAGCCTGGAAATTACGGTGGTCGCGGGCCTGCTAGGAGGCTCGATCACGGGCTTGGTGGTCGGCATGATGGTGAGCCTTCCGGCGTGGCTCAAAGGGCACGAGATCCTGGCCGTGCCGATGGCGGTGCTCTACGCCGTAGTGGCCGGTTCGGCGCGCTGGATTTGCCCAGACAAGGAAGCGATCTGGAAGTTCTCGCCGTTTATCGACCTCAGTTTGTACCGCTCCATTCGGCAGCGGTTCAAGGCGCCCGCCCTGGACTGGCAGGTCCTGTTCGCTCTGATCTGTGTGATCCTGGAAATGGCTCGAATGCTGGTCGGTAATCTGGCCGCGAAACAGAACTGGTTGTTCTACCTTGACTCACCACATCCCTGGACAAAGGTCTTGATCATTGTCGGAACGTTGATCGGCGTGGGGCTACCGATTCGCATCTGGAACACTACCCGCATTGAGCGCAAGCTTGAAGACCAGGAAAGGCTCCTGCTGCAGGCGCGGATGGACGCGCTCATCAGCCAGATCAATCCGCACTTCCTGTTTAACACCCTAAACACAATCTCCTCCCTCATTCGCTTTGACCCCGACACGGCGCGGAGCGTGCTGCTGAAACTGTCGAATATCCTTCGCCGGCGGCTGAAGAGCCTAATCCACTTTCTGCCGCTGAAGGAGGAGATCGATTTCATCGACGATTACCTGGACATTGAAGTAGTTCGTTTTGGGCGCGATAAACTCCAGATCCACAAGGAGGTCGAGCCGGACACCCTGGAAATGGTCGTCCCCAGCATGATTCTCCAGCCGCTGGTCGAGAACGCGATCCGCCACGGGATCGGACCGAAGGTGGGAGGTGGCACCATTACTTTGCGGGCTTGGCGAAACGGCGGAAAGCTATGTATCGAGGTTATCGACGACGGTGTCGGCATGCCCCAGAACCGGCGGCACGAGATCTATGAGTCCGGGATCGGTATCCGCAATGTCCAGGAGAGGTTGCGGGTACTTTATGGCCAGGACTATACTTTCAAGATCGACAGCCAGCCCGGCTTCGGCGCCGCGATTCACGTCGAAATCCCGGAGCTGATCATTCCTCGCCGCGAAACCCCGGTTGAGACCGCCACTGTGGCAGAGTCTTGAGACCCGTCGTGCCGCCATTGATTCTCAGGCCGACTTTCTCTTCAAGGCTCCCACTCTCCGACACCACTTTCACCCTTCGCGCGCGCCAAGCTATGCTACTATGCTGCCGCGGGGCGATAGATCCCAATGGTTAAGTGCCGGTTGGCGCGAGACTTCCTGGCACTACCGAAGTTGGCGTCGATCGCGTCTAACTCCAGGAGGTGAAGACGAGTATGGCAGAGGATGACTTTAAGGCCGCGAAGAAGACTCCGCCTTCGATGAGCATGATCGAGCCCCGTCTTCGCAACATCTACCTGCAGTTCTACAAAGAGAGTTATTTCACTCCGAGCGCGCTCGACTTAAAGACGAAGGAGCTGATCGCCATCGGCTGCTCGGTTATCGCCAAATGTGAGGGCTGCCTGGAAGGCCATCTGAAGAAAGCCCGTCAGATGGGCATAACAAAGGAAGAGATCAGCGATGCTCTTGCCATCGCCATCGGCATCGCCGCGGCCGGGGCGCTCGACTTTTCGGATAAGGCAGCTATCAAGCTCGACTTGCACCACTTTGAGGACTGATTGACTCATTGAGTCATCGGGTCACTGAGTCATTGATTAAGTGAATGGGTCACTGAGTCATTGGGTCATTGGCTCGATTACTCAATGAGTCAATGGCTCAATTCTTCTAATGGGCTATCTCGTCATCGCCAACCTTTTCTTATTGTTGTTCCTCGGTGTGGCCGACAATCAGATGATCGCCGCGTTGCTCCCGGCGCTGGTGGTTTCGTTCAGAGTAAGCGTGAAGGTTGCCGGACTGCTGGTCGTTACCTACTCGATTGCGGCCGCCGTCGCCTCGTTTGTTTCCGGTTCTCTCTCGGACCACTACGGCCGCCGTCGGTTCCTGCTGATTGGAGTGCTACTCTTTGCGCTCGCCTCTGGGTTGGCTTCGGAAACAAGGAACTTTGGACAACTCCTGTTGGCTCGCGCCTTGACAGGCCTGGCCGCCGGGACCATCTCCACCTGTTCCATCGCCTTCGCCGGGGATTGGTTCGACTACGCGGTTCGCGGCAAGGCCATCGGGTTAATCTCTTCCGCTTATTTTGTTGCGCCTATCCTTGGCGTCCCTTTGGCCGGCCAGATCGCCGACCACTGGGGCTGGCGGCGGGTGTTCGTTTTCTTCGCGGTACTAGCTCTGGCCGTGGCGTGCGCCTCGCTCGCCTTGCCGAAGAGCGGGGTGCCCAAGCCGGCGCCGGCCCGACTCCAAACCTCGCTGCTGTCTGTACGCACGTTCCTGGCGAAGCGCGACCTCGTCGCGGCCCTTGGCATTGCCTTTCTGGTTTCGGGGGGTCTCGTCGGCTTTATCACTTACATCGGCCAGTGGCTGCACGATCGTTTCGGGATTGCCACTGGCGGAATCACAATGATCTTCATGGTGGGAGGGCTGGCTTCGCTCATCGGCGCGCCCCTAGGCGGGATTCTCTCTGACCGATGGGGCAAGCGCGTAGTCTCGATTGCCAGCAATGCTCTTCTGGCGCTGGCCGTGGCCATAGTGCCCTTGCTTCCCTGGGGCGCGACGCTGGTGCTGGCCTTCGGTATTACGGGCCTCGGCGCGGCCTTTCGCCAGGGGCCGTTGACAGCTTTAATGACTGAGATGGTACCCGGGGTCCAGCGCGGCTCCTTCATCGCTTTGCGCAATATCTCATCGCAGTTGGGTATTGGCACAGTCGCGTTGACCGGTGGTATCCTCTACGAGCATTATGGGTACGCGGCGGTCACAACGCTTTGCGCTCTTATGACCGCCTTAGTTGCGGTCCTGCTCAGTACCCACATTGTCGAGCCGCAGCCGACGGCAGAGATAGCGCATCCATAAAGGCGGCGAGAAACGCTATTCAGGGTCTCGAAAGGGCGGGCTTCAGCCCCGCCAAGCCGACGCGCTGACTATAATTGTTGTAGATGGTGGGTGCGTTTTGCGGCAGGGCTGAAGAGTTTATGTGAAGACTGGCGGCTAGGCCGCTCTGACTTGCGGAAAGGCTCAGCCTTTCCGGACGACGAGAAAAAGAGATTCTTAAAACAAAGGGTTTGCCGCTCGCCGGAAAGCCGCAGGCTTTCCCAAAGTCGGGCGGCAAAGCCGCTTCGAACTGAACCAACCAGTTTTCACACAGACTCTGAAGCCCCGTCCGTCCAGGTCGGAGACGAGCTTTGGCTGCAAAATCGCGACTTTGGAAAATCACGCGTGTCATGTTCTACGTGGTAGCTTCGTTGCTGGTGATATTTCTCTTCGGGGTGGTGCCGTGGTTCCTCACCACCATCATCACGACGGGCCAGTTCCATTTTCGCGATCCCGACGACGGCAAAACTCCACAGTCGTATGGCATGGAGTTTCATCCCATCGAGTTCTCCTCGAGCGATGGAATCCTCCTCAAGGGCTGGTACGTTCCCGCGAGCGACGAGGCCCGCGGGACCATCATCTACTGCCACGGCCTCAACCGCACCCGGATTGAGATGCTTCCCATGGCCGCCTTCGCCCACGGTCTCGGTTACAACGGTCTGCTCTTTGACCTGCGCCACCAGGGGGAGAGCGGAGGAGCGACGAAATCCCTCGGATACTTGGAGCGGTTGGACGCCGAGGCCGCCGTCCATCATGCGTTGACGGAAGAGAAGGCGGCGAGGCCCGTGATTGTCTGGGGTATCTCGATGGGCGCCGCCGCAGCGTTGCTGGCCGCAGCAGATTCGCCCGACGTCACGGCGGTGATTTCGGATAGCACTTTTCTGAACTACACCGACGTGATAAGGCACCACTATTATCTTTTTCGCGGCTTTGTCTGGTGGTTTCCTCCTTTGCCCAGCTTCCCGATTGCCGACGAGGTGATTCACTGGGCGGCTTGGCGCGCCAACTTCGATCCCGTTGCCTTCGACCTGGAGAAAGCGGTGAAGCGCATCGGAGACCGGCCGGTTTTGTTTGTCGCGGTAGAGGGTGATAGGCGAATGCCACCTTCCATCGCGCAAAAACTCTATTCCGATGCCGAGAGCCCTCTCAAGAAGCTGGTTGTAGTGCCGGGTACGCGCCACGGTGAAGGCTTTAAAAGTGGGAACCAGCAGTACGAAGAGGCAGTGACTCACTTCCTGGCGAGCCTGCCGACCGCGAGCAGCAGGGAACAGGTTACGGGTTACAGGGAACAGTAGGTAGCGCAGACTTTCGCCTCTCAGAAAGTCTGCGGTTCGTCCCGATGAAGCAGGGAACAGGTTACAGGTCGCTGGTTACGGTTTACAGGGAACAGAAGCAGGACATTGGAGATTCCTTGTAACCTGATCCCTAGAAACAGCCATGAAGCACTGCACTCTTCTCTTTGCCGTTCTCGCCACAGGAGTTGCAATGAGTCTCACGAACGATCTCTCCCTTCGGGACCGGGTTTACGGCGGTGCACCCCAGGGTTCTGCCTCAAGTGGGCAAGAGAAGTCCGGGTGGCAGTACATCAGTAAGGACTCGCTGCTCGAGAACATCAAGGTGCTGGCCTCGGACGAATTCGAAGGTCGCGCTCCCGCCTCCAAAGGCGAGACGCTCACGGTGGGATTCCTTGAAGAACAGTTCAAGAAGCTCGGACTCAAACCCGGAAATCCGGACGGGACCTACTTTCAAAAGGTGCCGATGGTAGGCATCAGCGCGGACCCCTCGGAACTGGTCTTCACAGAGCGCGGGCCGGCCGGCGCCGCGCCGCAAACGTTGGCGTTGCACTATGGTAGCGACTTTGTCGCCTGGACCAAGCGCGTCGAACCCGAAGTTCGTCTGGATTCGGATCTTGTCTTTGTGGGCTACGGCGTGGTCGCGCCCGAATATCAATGGGACGATTACAAGGGTGTGGACGTAAAGGGAAAGGTGCTGGTGATGCTTATCAATGATCCGCCGGTGCCTGACCCCAACGACCCGTCCAAGCTCGACCCACACATGTTCAAAGGTAAGGCTATGACCTACTACGGGCGGTGGACCTACAAATATGAAATCGCCGCCCAGAAAGGTGCTGTCGGGGCGCTGATCGTCCACGAGACCGGGCCTGCAGGCTACCCGTGGGGCGTGGTCCAAGGTAGCAACACGGGGGAACAGTTCAGCCTGGTCGCGGCGGATAAGGGCGCCTCGCGATGCGCGGTTGAAGGATGGATGACTCTGGAGAAAGCCAAGGCCCTCTTGGCCATGAGCGGGAAGGATTTTGACCAGCTCAAGAAGGCCGCCGTCAGCCCTGACTTCATGCCGGTTCCCCTTCCGGCCAAGGCCTCGCTCACGATCCGGAACAAAATCCGCACAATCGAGTCGCACAACGTCATTGCCAAGCTGGAGGGCCAGGATGTCAAGCTGCGCAGCCAGTACGTGGTCTACACCGCGCACTGGGATCATCTGGGTATCGGACCGGAGGTGAACGGCGACAAGATCTATCATGGAGCGGTGGATAATGCCTCGGGAACCGCGGGATTGTTGGAAATCGCCAAGGCTTTCGCCAACGTGAAGCCACTTCCGCGTCGATCCATTCTTTTCCTTTCTGTCACCGCTGAAGAAAAGGGTCTGCTGGGCTCGCAGTACTACGCCGAACATCCTCTCTACCCGCTGAGGCAAACGGTGGGGGAGATCAACATGGACGGGCTCAACGTCTGGGGTCGGACCAAGGACATTGTTGTTGTCGGCCTGGGTAATTCCACCCTCGATGATTATGTCAAAGCAGTTGCGGCTGAGCAGGCCCGCACTGCAGAGCCGGACGCGGAACCGGAGAAAGGTTACTACTTCCGCTCGGACCACTTTAACTTCGCCAAGCAGGGCGTTCCTGCACTCGACGTTAACGAGGGCGTGGACTACATCGGCCGGCCTGACGGTTGGGGTATGCAGATGCGTGAGAAGTTCACGGCGGAGACCTATCACAAACCCTCTGACACGGTGAAGCCGGATTGGAACCTCGAGGGCGCCGTCGACGACCTGAGGCTGCTGTTCTCGGTTGGATACCGGGTGGCCAATGCGGACGCCTACCCCACCTGGAGTGCCGGCAGCGAGTTCAAGGCCAAGCGGGAGGCGATGCTGAACCATTGAGTGAGTGAGCCATTGGGTGATCGGGTGATTGCCTCACCCGGCGGCCAAACTGAGTGTTCGAAGATCATGAAGGGTTACGGCGCGGGAGGCTTACCATGGGTTCTCTGGCCGAAACACTCCCACCTGTTCAACCTCACTACCAGGCATGGCTGCGTGGCTCCCTCACCTTCCTTGGCCTGCTGGTAGTCGGGAGGTTCGTTCTCGAGATGGCCGGCGTTCCTCCCGCCGTTACCCGGTTTCTATCGAGTTCGGCGCTGATCTATCTGGTGGCCATTTATCTAGGTGCAACCGCTCCCCTGCACAACGTCAAAAAGCTGGTTCAACTGATCATTCCTTCTCTCGCCGTAGCCACGTGGACTGTGGGCTGGGTGATTCTATTCACGCTGGTTTCCGGAATCTTTCAGCTCCAGCGCAGCCACTTCGCGGAGAAGAACGACTACGGCAACTGGGCGAACCTTGGAACCCATGTGTTGGAGCATGCCGTGGAGGTGCCGGTGGTGGCCTTGCTGGTGCTGGTCGTCGCGGCCGTGCTATTCTTGCTCTGGCGCTGGCCCGTTACCGTAGGCCCGGCGGCAATCATCGGCGCGCTCACGATCATCCGTTATTGGGTTGAAGCCATGAGCCAGGAACCGGCGCGCGGCGCAGCGTGGAGTTCTACCGTGGCGGTACTGATCTCGGGGTTTTATCTGGGCGGTGTTGGACCTCGATTGGGTCCGGCCGCGGGGCGCCCGCCAAGGGCAAAGAGCTTTTTCGTCCCGGCCCTGGTCATCGCCTGGACGTGGCGCTTCTGGATTTTCCTTGCCGTTCTTTTGAGCGCGTTTGTCCCCTTTTACAAGACACACTTCTTCGACCCCTCTGGCGGCAATGTGCCCGTTCGCCTGGCCCAATCTCTGGCAGGGGGTGCGGTGGAGGGGTTTGTTTACGGCGTTGTGATTTGGGGTATAGCCGTGTGGATTGCGCGCGCCACTGAGGGAACAAGGCGCAGGGAACAGGTTACACAGAATAGGTGAGTATGCTCAGTTTCTCAGTTTTTCAGTCTGTGAGTCGGTGGGGTAGCGTCCTGATTCAAAGTCTTACAATATCGTCGCAATTTCGGCGTGCTGCCAGATGATGGAAGCGAGAGTTCAGGCTAGAACCTATCTCATAAATGGCTGGCACTCGATCTGGGCAGCTCTTCAGCATAATCAAAGCATCTGCCATCGAATCG
>DATJKY010000097.1:0-1626 GCA_035490955.1 Terriglobia bacterium
GTTTCTGACAATTGTGATACGCTCGACGTTTGTGGCTCTTGGTAGCCGAGGGACGGTCCAGCCACACGAGGCATGCCCCGGTCCTTAGTCCTGACCGGGCGCGTGCTAATGTTTACTGACAGCTGCGCAAAGAAAGATAAGGAACGAAATAAAATGAAAGTATGGAGGCCGCAGGTTTTCGCACTGGCGACGGACGGGCCTGGCGGAGGTTGCAAGCGCTGTCCCTCAAAGGAGAAGGCTGGTGTCAGCGGGACATCGCCGACGCCTTCGGTGTGTCCGAGGTATCCGTCAGCCGCTGGCTCGCTCGAGCGCGTCGTGGCGGTCCGGAGGCACTCTTGGCTCACTCGGCGCCGGGCCACCCACCCAAGCTGTCGGCTGCCCAAAAAGCGCTCATTCCAGAGTTTCTCTGGCACGGGCCGGAGGCCTACGGTTTCCGCGGCGCGGTTTGGACATGCACCCGCATCGCTCGTGTGATCGACGAAGAATTCGGCGTTCTGTACCACAAAGACCACGTTAGCCGGTTGCTCAAGGAGCTGCACTGGACGCCCCAAGCGCCGATCACCAGAGCTATCCAGCGGGATGAGCAGGCCATCGGGTGTTGGCGCCAAGAGGTTTGGCCGGAGGTGCGACAGCGGGCGCGACGCGAGCGCCGCGTACTGGTTTTTGCTGACGAATCGGGGTTCTATCTTCTGCCGGGCTTGGTGAGGACCTATGCCCCCGAGGGTCAGACGCCGGTCATCCGCATCAAACAGACTCGCGATCACTTGTCTGTCATGGGCGGGATGACGCCAGAGGGAAAGGTATACACGCTGGCGCGACAGGACTCGCTGAACGGCTGGCACACGATCGAGTTCCTCACCCACCTGCTGCGGGTGGCGGGAAACCGGTTGCTGGTTATCTGGGACGGCTCGCCGATTCATCGCCGGGTGGAGGTGAAAGAATTTGTGTCCAGGCGGAGTGACCAGATCGTGCTCGAAGCCCTGCCGGGGTACGCACCTGACCTGAACCCGTGGGATGCAGGGGGCTGGCATCATTTGAAGCATGTGCAAATGCGGAACCTAGCGTGTCGAGATTTGGAAGAAGTGCACGAGCAATTCCACCTTAGTCTTCATCGCCTTCGACATAGGCCAGGATTGATCCAGTCATTCTTCGCCCAGGCCGGATTGAGGATCTAAAAAGCCCTTAACATTCATTGCGCAGCGATCAGTAAAGCGATTGTGGTTCTGGTTGGGAGCGGCGGCACTTGCCCGGGCCCAATTCCGGCTTTACCGGGCGATCGTTATACTGGCAAAGTAGCTTGTTATGAGTGAACGCGAATGACGAAGAGCGTTAAGGCCGAGCACCCACATATCCTTCGGCTCGAAGGCTTGTGCGGCGGCGAGCCGGTAATCGACGGCTTGCGAGTGACCGTGCGTCACGTGGCAACTCTTCACCATGGCGGGGAGCCAATACCCGACATTGCCGCGGCCCTGGGCATCACGGAAGCCCAGGTTTTCCACGCGCTCAGCTACTTCTCCGACCATCGCGAGGAGATTCTGGCGCTCATGGCGCAGGAAGAGCAGGCCCATGCCCGCTACACCCGCTCGTGAAGCGCTCTTTGTTCGACTTTACCTCGACCGCCATATT
>DATJKY010000098.1:0-5812 GCA_035490955.1 Terriglobia bacterium
GCCGCCACCGGCCATAACGATCGACCAGCATTGCGGCCAGTGGTCGCGCCCGCCGGCGGGATTGATCTTCGGCGTCCGCCCGAACTCACCCATGGCCAGCACGAGCGTAGTCTCGAGCAATCCGCGCTGCTGTAAGTCCTCGACGAGCGAGCTGTAGGCGTTGTCGAACATCGGGCCCAACAAGTCGCAATAAGCGCTGATAGGGCTGAAGGGGGCCGAGCCGTGAATGTCCCAGGTGATTTCGTTGAAAACAGTCTCGAACATATTGATCGTGACGAATCGCACGTCGCGCTCGATCAGGCGTCGCGCGAGCAGGCAGGCTTGTCCGAAGCGATTCTTCCCGTAACGCTGGCGGACGGCATCCGGCTCCTGCCTCAGCTCAAAGGCCTCGCGCGCCTTCGCTGACGACATCAAGGTGTAGGCCTGGCTGAAAGTGGCGTTCATCAACCTCGCATCTTGATTCGACTCGAAGTAAGATACTGACTGATCGATCGCACTGCGCCAGCTTCGACGATGGTCTACGCGCACGGCGGCGATGTAATCCGGCGGAAGGATGTCCGGCACTTTCAAATCTGGCACGGAAGGGTCAGAGTTGAGGACGAAGGGGTCATAGGTCTTCCCCAGGTATCCGGCCGTCTGGCCGTGAGGCATGTTGCCGCCGGTGTTGCCAATGGGGTGAGGCATGAGCACGTACGGAGGCACGCCGCCCTTTGGACCCTTCAGCTTCGCGACCACGCAGCCAATGTTCGGGTATTCGATGCCGCCCTGAAACAGCCAGCCAGTCTGCATCATCTGGTGGCCGGTATCGTGGACGGCGGCGGCGTTGTGATAGACAGATCGCACCAGCGCGTACTTGTCCGCGAGCTTGGCCATGCGCGGGAGAATCTCCGAAATCTGGATTCCAGGGACATTGGTGGGAATCGGCTTGTAGGGACCACGAATTTCGGCGGGCGCATCAGGCTTCATATCCCAGGTATCTAACTGGCTGGGTGCTCCCACCAGCATCAACAGGATGCAGTTCACGTCCTTGCGGGGGTTCACGGCGCCCAGCGTCCTCAGTGTGAACAGGTCCGGCAAGGTCAGACCGAGCACGCCCAGAGACCCGGCATGCAAGAAGTCACGCCGCGTCAACCCGTCACAGAAGTGGACGGGTTTGTCGGCGTCGAGCCTGAACATTGCGCCTCCTTGAAGGGAGCGGCCAGCAGTCAGCTGTCAGGGAGTCAGCGAAGCCCAGTGAGTAACTGCCTGCTCGCCAGGAATTCAGTGCTGATGGCTTCTTTCTCGAATAAAATGACTCCATCGGCTCAGGCTGCCCTTAACCCCGAACCGGATATTCAAGAAATACAACCGCGAGTCATGCGAGTCAAGGATAACGCCGCCCTTAATCTTCGCGGTGTGTAGGGTTTGATTTCAGTGGGCACCATCGCCATCGATGCCACCTACACGGTTGACCCCCAGCCCTACGGCATTGCCATCTACTCGCGCCGCTTGATCGAGTCCCTGGCAAGGCTGGAAACGCCACACCGCTTTCTCATCTGTTATCGGCTCTCGAGATTTGGGCGTCGAGCGGCTTTCCTGCGGCCGCAAGCGAGGATCGCAACTCGCCGGCCCGGCGCGCCAAGTCCGACCTTCTCGGTTCGCGTCATGCAGGAGCATTTGACGTTTTGGCTGCCGTGGCAAGCGGACGTGTTCCACAGCCTGGCGCAGCGACCGCCGGCCTTCCGCTTTCAAAAGGAAATCGTCACCGTACTCGACATCTTCCCGATCACCGGACGCGACTATTCCACCCCTGATTTCCAGCAGCGATTCTCGGCGCTGTTGCGCGAAGCCATCAAGCGCGCGGCACGAATCATTACCCTCTCGCAATACACGGCCGACCAGTTGGCTCGCCACTGTGGTGTCGAGCCGGAACGAATTCGGGTTATACCTGCGGGCGTCGATCTGCCGGAGGGACTGTTCGGCCCGCAGGAGCGACAAAGGGAAAGGGAGCAGTTAGTCGGGGCCGGCAACGAAATGGTACTTGCGGTGGGCGCCATTCAGACCCGCAAGAACACGCTAAACGCGGTGCGAGCGGTGGCTAACCTCCCCGCCCATTACAAGCTTGTTCTGGCCGGAGGAAGTGGTTACGGGAGCGAAGCCGTTTACGAGTTCGTCCGCAGCGCGGGCCTCGGATCACGCGTAAACGTTCTTGGATACGTCGCGGCGGAGCGCCTGCCTATCCTTTACGAGGCCGCCAGCCTCTTCCTGTTTCCGTCGCTGGAGGAAGGTTTCGGTCTTCCTGTGCTCGAAGCGATGGCACACGGAGTGCCCGTTGTGGCTTCCGCCACTTCTTCGTTGGCTGAAGTCGGCGGGGACGCGGCGCTCTACGTTGACCCCAGCGACCCTAAGGACATCGCGGAGAAGATCCGGCGTGGTGTTGAGGAAGTGGACCTGCGCGCCGGTTTGATCCAGCGCGGCCTCGAGCGCGCCCGCCAGTTCACCTGGCAGCGTATGGCCGCGGAGACTTTGAAGGTTTACGACGAGGTGTGTTCGAGCAGTAGGCGGTAGAGATGTAGCGTAGACCCTGGTTTTGGGTGTGCGGCTCGAAAAGCCACCGTCCCTTACCCTAGCCTTGACTCGTGGTGTTTTTAGTCGTGTTGCAGGCGAGACTCCAGTCGTGCCGTGCGCCTTGGCGTCATCCGGACTACCGCACCGGAGTCTCGCCGACCTCTACCCCGCTGCCGCTCATTTGCGGCAGCGTGTTCGACCCCACTTGGGGTCGTACCCCGCAGTCGGCCCTGGCAGGACTTTTTCCTGTCGGGCGGTTGCCATAGCTGGAGCAAGCCGCGTGCCAGCCCTGGCCTTGCTTCCAAATCCTGACCATCTCCCTTGTTTTGCCTATATTGGAGCTTAGGCCCCTCACGGCGAAACGAATTAGATGAGCTGCGGTCTATCCGATGAGCTAGTCGAATAACCACTTCGGATAGACTGGCAACAGTTTCTGTCCCGCCCAGTCCTCCTGTTGCTCTGTCGCCGTTACCTTCATTCTGAAGCTGTGTGGGTAGTTGTAAGGAGCGCGCGGTCTTGCCTGCCATGAGGATGGCAGTCGGCACCTGGATTGCACGATTGATTTCGCCCCCATTTCACCCAGCGGGAGGAGGGGGGGAGTTATGGTAATGAGATTCCTTTGGGCCAAATTGAGAGGGCGCCTTCGCCAGCTTAACCTCTTAAGGACGTATACCATCACCCTTGTCTTCGACGAGACCACCGGGGTTTTCACCATAAACTATTGCCGCAACGAGTGACCTCCGGCTGCTGAACAACGCCCCCGCCGATGTCATCCCGAGCACAGCGAGGATCTGCTTTTGAGAGAAGAATATAAGAAAATCCCTCGCTTGGCTCCGTTGAAAATCATCCATTGTTTGTCATTCTGAGAAGTGTGACATGGGCCTTCGGCTCATGTGATACTCAAAATGACAGGTGGGGGACTCTCACCTCTCAGCTCACACAACCCTTTGCTATTCTGCCCGTATGGTCTATGGTAGGGCCGGGGGGCCGTAGGCATCGCCGCAGATCATCGGAGAGAGGTATGAGCGTTAAGTTGCGCGTTAAGCTCGCGCTTTTGGGGACGATTTTCTGGGTTACTGTTTCACTGGCCGCCTACCTCGCGAGAGCAACGGGGGCTGCCAACGTGACCGCCCAGCGTCTTGCAGGGCGGGCAGTGGGCGCAACGCCCATGCTTGACGACTTGCGGGAGCTCTGCGACCACATTGGCGGCCGTCCGACCGGTTCGCCGGCGTGCGACCGTGCCGTCCAGTGGGCTGCCGAGAAGTTTCGCGCCGCCGGCGTCGATTCAGTGTCGCTGGAGTCGTACACCGTGCCGGCCCTCTGGCTCGCCGGCTCGGCCAAGGGAGAGTGCCTGGCCCCGGAACGCTTTCCTATCCGCCTCGTCGCCGCTCCGTTTTCGGGATCGACCCCCGGGGGAAGAATAGAGGCTCCGCTGGTGGATGTGGGCGACGGATCAAAGGAAGCGTTTGCCAAACTCGGCAGGACCGGGCGAGGAGCCATTGCCCTCGTGACGTCGCGTGAAATGAAGACTTTTGACGACCTCTTCGAGGAGTATGCGCGCGACGGGCCTATCCTCGAGGGTGCGCAACAGACTCAGGTGGCTGCGGTGCTGCTCCAGTCGACGCGGCCGCGCGGTCTCCTCTACCGGCATCCGGTCACTTTCGGCACGCTGATTTCCTTGCCGGTGGCCACGGTCTCTCGCGAGCACGCTGCGCGGCTAGCGCGCCTGCTGGAGCGTGGCGGGGTGCGTGTGAGCCTCACCTTGCAAAATAAGACGGGCGGTGCCTACGAGGCAACGAACGTCGTGGCCGAGATTCGCGGGCGCCAAAAACCGGAGCAAGTCGTCCTGCTTGGGGCGCACCTCGACGCCTGGGACCTGGGTACTGGCGAAGAGGATAACGGTGTCAACGCCGCCCTGGTTATCGATGTGGCGCGCGGGATAAAGCAACTAGGGCTCGCGCCGCGGCGCACTATCCGCTTTGCTCTCTTCACCGGCGAAGAGCAAGGCATGTGGGGTTCTGCGGGCTACGTGCGGCGCCACGCGGCCGAAATGGAGCGCCACGTTGCGGTGGTGATCTTCGACACGGGTTCGGGACGAACCACCGGCTTCTATCTGAATGGCCGCGGCGAACTGCGGAAACCGGTCACCGAAGCGCTGAGCGCGGTGGCCGGACTGGGCGCGTCCCAACAGGTGATCGATGCCCTCGACGGCACAGACAACTTCGACTTTCTCCTCTCCGGCGTCCCCAATCTGGTCGCCAACCAGGACCCCATCCCCTACCTGCCCGACTACCATGCCGAATCGGACGTCTATGAGCGCGTGAACGCCCACCAGGCTAAGGTCAATGCAGCCATCGCTTCCGTACTCGTCTGGCAGTTGGCGAACAGCCCTGACCGGCTAGGCAAACGCCAGACGCGTTCCGAGGTTGAAAAGCTTCTCCAGGAAACCAAGCTCGACCTGCAGATGAAAGCCGCTGGGCAGTGGGATGACTGGGAGACCGGGAAGCGCGGCGCAAACCCATGAAATCGGCCAGAAGTGCTAGCTCTCGAGAATCTCGCGCAGTCGGGCGTATCCGGAGCGGCTCACGGGAAGTTGGGCGCCCGTGGTCAGAACCACGACGTGGGTGTCTTTGCCGTAGGGCTCGACCTTTCCGAGGCGGTCCAGATTCACGATGTAAGAGCGGTGAATACGCAGGAATCGCTCGGGGTCGAGCCCTTTTTCCAGGTTGGAGAGAGTCTGCTGCTTGAGGTGTTTCTTTCCCTCAACCGCTAGCGCCACATAATCGTCCTGAGCTTCGGCGTAGTCGAGTTTAGCGACGGGAATGATGTGCACGCGCGATCCATCCTTCACCACGATGCGCTCGAGATACTGCGCCGGAGGCCGCGCGGCGGCGGCCAATTCAGCGGGCGGCGGCAGTTTTCCGCCCAGCCGTTCCTTCGTCCGCTCCAAAGCCACCTTCAGGCGGTCGGCTCCGAAGGGTTTGAGCAGATAGTCCACAGCATGCGCCTCAAACGCGCGCAAGGCATATTGGTCATAGGCAGTCACAAAAATCACGGCTGGGCCCTCAGCGATGAGTTCCAGCACTTCGAAGCCGTCGAGCTTGGGCATCTGCACATCCAGAAAAAGCAGGTCAGGCTTTAGCTCGGCGACGGCCTTCACGGCCTCAAAGCCGTTGGCGCATTCCGCCACCACCTCAACCTCATTGTGAGCCCGAAGCAGCTCGCGCAAAACTCGCCGAGCCAGCTCTTCGTCGTCGACAATCAC
>DATJKY010000099.1:0-9143 GCA_035490955.1 Terriglobia bacterium
ATCTGGAGTTTGCGGCGAGTCTGGCTCCTGGGGAACAGGCTGATCGATAAGCGGCATTTCAGGCGGCTGTTGGGGCTGTTGCGGCTGTTGCCGCTGTGGGACAGTGGACGGCGTAGGCCCCGGGCCGGCGGTGCCGCCCCCACCCTGGCCGAACCCAATACCCTGGCCGGGCTGAGCGGTCTGGCTGCCCGTGCCGGGTTGAGGCTGCTGAGGCTGCTGCTGTGGTTGCGGCAATCCCGCAAATGCGGATGGCTGGAAGGCCGTGCCCAAGAACTCCCATTCCTCGTACTTGGTTTTCTTGTTCCACACGCGGATAGAGGCTTTGTTGCTGCAACTGGCTACGCCAGCGATCAGCACGCCCTGGACCTGATTGTCGCTGAAGAAGGCCGACTCGCTCTTGCCTCCTTCACAGCCCGGGCGGACTTTGGGCTTTCCATTCTGTGTATCTAGGCCGCTTTGCTGTTCCTGACCGCCTTGCTGGTCCTGGCCCTGACCGGAGGGGGACGATGATTGCGAAGCGGTGTTCGATGGTTGCTGAAAGGTAAGAGGACCGGTGCCGTTGCTCCCGCCCGAAAGGGGCGACGGTTGCGGCGCACTTTGTCCGGAGGCGCCGATGAACTGCGGCTGCTGCTGGGGTCCCTGAGTGAGGGAGTCAATCAGAGCACCATTCCCTCCCACATGGATGAAGCGCCACTTGCCGTTGGGGCTCATCGGGTCTTTGTAGGCGTGACGCAGAAAGCGGAGGTTGTTGGTGCGGATCAGTTCGTCCACGGACTTCGGGTAGCGTTGGAACTGGCGCTGAAACAGGTAGATAGCCCGGGCGTATTCGTTGCCGCGGAAGATCAGCTCCTCTTCCTTCTCGCGCTGGCTCTCATGATAGACGCTCGGCAGGGCCGCGGCCAAGGCGATCAGCATCACCGTCATGGATACTATCAGCACCACGAAAGCGTAACCGTCCGAGAACACGGGGTTCGGGATTGGGGGCTCGGGATTCGCGGATTTTGGCATTTGGATTTCGAACCTTGGCTTGGGAGACGCCATACCGTTGTTTGCCCGCCGCTAGCTTGTCCGGTGTCGTCCGGCTTCTCTTGCTGACACAGCCTGCTCTCTGCCTACTCCCTCCGGTGCGCGAAGCCCGAGCCCCAAGTCCCGAACCCCGCTAGTTCTATTGCGGGATAGCCAACTGTACGGTCTGGTGTCCGGTCTGATCTTCCACCTCGATCTGTTGGGGCGTAATCTTAACGGCCCTGTATCGCTTTCCAAACTCTTCGCCCTCGTGGACCACGTACACTTCCTGATCGTCACTGACGTATGCTTCTTTAACCCCTCCCGGTTTTTCAGAGTAGCCTACTGCTTTGAGTGGTATGGGCGGTGGGGGTGGCGGAGCTTGAGGCTGGGGGGGCGGTTCCGGGACATTCGTCACAGTTTTCGGTGCGGCCTTCAACTCGAAGGGATTGCGGGTCGGCTGGGGGAGAGGACGGGAGAGAACGTCTTTCAGCACGTCCACATTCAAGGAAGGATCGTAGCGGGCGAACTCGTCCTTGGTCTTGGCAGGGGGTCCCAAGGTTGACTTGGAAGCTCCCTTGAGAGGTGTCTTTTCGGCCTGGCCCTTGCTCGCCCCTGTGGGCCGGGGCGGCATCGGCCGAGTGCCGGCGCTCACACCTGCTCCGAAAAAGAGGTTGAACAGAGGGTTGCCGAAGGCCAGGTTCAGAAGCAGGAGGACTAACAACACGCCCATACCGACGCTGGCCTTGTTCCCGGATTGAAATCGCTCTGCTCCCTTCATGGCGTCACGTATAGGTCCACCCTCATCCGCAGCTCTAGCGTCCCCTCGTCTCCCGCTTCAAGAGTAAAGCCGCGCAGCACCAAAAAATCGGAGCTAGTTTCCACGGCGTGAGCGAAACCCAGCAGACTTGGGAAAGGGCCTTGCACGTTAATCTCGATGCCGAGACGCTGAAGGGGTTCACCCTTCACCTCGTCCAGACGGTAGCTCACGCCGGAAAGCTGCACTCCCGACTCTTCTGTCAAGCGGCGCACTAGGTCCGCGGCTTTGGAAAAGCTGCGCCGGCGTGGAGGCATGTGCTCCCCCACAAAGCCCTTCAGCTCCGCGTCCGCATCAGTTACGGGAATCTTCTCCAGCCGAGTAACGCGGGCCTCCGCCGTCAGCTTCTGCTGCCGGGCGGTGCGGTAGGTTTGCTGCTCCGCCAGAAGCTTGTCGTCGAACGGGCGAACCACCGCCATCCACACCCCGAGAGCGAGCAGGACCAGCGCAATCGCCACTCGTTCCAAGACGCGTGCTGCAAGTCTGCTTTGGCTTATGCGCATCACCAGACACCCGTCATTTGTTACTCGTCACTCGTCCCTTGTCGGGTCTGCTTGCGCTCTGGTTCCGCTGACCTTCGGTGACCACCGGTGTCTTGGAGTCACCGGCCATCTTCTGGGCGGCACTGTAAGCGAGCCCTGATTCATCCTTGTCGCCGTCCTCGTTCTTCTGCCCGCTTGCCGTCTCCGGGTTTCGCCATCCGGCATAATGGCCGGTCCAGATCACTCTTGCCACACCCCCTGGAGCACTTTGACCGCTTTCCTGTCCGGGGTCCTCACTGCTAATGGCCGGGTCAGTAAAATCGGCGCTCTCCTCGAGGCTCTGGACAAACTCGATCAGCTTTTCCTGCGTGCTGCCCTCGATCGTCATGCGCACCGAAAACCCATCGCCTCCCTCGGAGAGTGACAGCGTGGTCAAACGGACATCGGCAGGCAGGAGTCGGGCGAGCTTAGCGGTCAACGCGGTGAAGGACAATTGCCGCTGATCGATGAGAGAGTTTACGTAGCTGGCCTGCCGCAGAACACGCTGAAACTGCGGCTGCTGCAGCCTGCGGAGGGCGGCCATTTCGCGGGCACCTAAGCGGGCTTGCTCCGACTGACATTCGGCTACCGAGCGACGCACTTGCTTGTACTCGCGAATGGTGCGCTGGGCAGAAACGGTCAGGACCACCAAGGCGACGAGAGCCCCGAGCGCCACAGGAGTTGCCCAGTACAGCGCGTAACGCTCGTGGAAGCTCTGATGTACAGCGAGATTGAGGTTGATTCTCATGACCCCGTCGTTCGTCAGCTGCCATCTATCGGTTGCTGTTCCTCGATTCGAGATTCGCTAAGCACTGCCCAGAGCGAACTCCCAGTACCTCTCCATTAACCCATTTTACTCAATTTTTTACAATGGTTACTGCAAAGTATTCCTGACAAGCCCGGCCGCTGGCGCGCCAAACGATCCGAACAGGTTGCGGTCTTCACTGGTGAACGTGGTGGCGAGGTCGGGGTCAGGCTCCAGGAGTTCGACCGGGTGATGCAAAGCTTGCGACAGCTCGACGCGAAACTCGGAGCCACCTCGGGGCCGAACGCACAGCCAGACCTGGCTAATCTCCAATTTCAGGTGGTCGCGGCAACTGGCCATGACGCGGGCTGACTCGGCCTGCACCTGGCGGCACATCTCGCTCGAATCCAGCCTGCCGAGTTGACGGGTTCGCCAGAGCCGCAGGCGCTTTCCGGCCGTCACCGCGCTAGTGATCGACCCGGAGCAAAGGTGGACGAGAAGTTGTCCCCTCTCCTCGGTCTCAGAGAGTAGCGGCAGCAAGGCCAGGGTTGCCGGCAGGAGCAGCGCCGGCGCACCGTAGACCTGTTCCAGCGCTCTTTCGTACTCGGCTAGCACACTGGCTTTGGCGACTACAGTCAGTACTTCGATTCGCTCCGCTTCGCGTACCACCACCTGGTGGGAGATCCTGCCCTCTTCCAAGGGGAAGGGCAATGTTTCCCTCATCCTCCACCGCATCAAGGCGTAGGCCTGCTTGCGGTTCTCGGGAAGCGTCTCGAAGGAGAGAAGGCTGACCCGCACCGCGCCGTCGGGCACGAGCAGGCCGAAGCGCGTCGTTCCGTTGCCCAGTGTTCCGGCGATCGCCTGAAGAGCGCGCGCGAGGTCCACCGGGTCCGCGATGTTGGGTCCGTTCGCGAGCGGCACCACGGTGTCGGGATTAAGGCTGGCCACGCCGATGCCCCGCAGGCGCTGGCTCGCGCCCCTCCCCCGCCGCGGCGGGCCGGCCAGTCGCAGGCCAGCCACGAAATCGGGCTGGATCTCCACTACGGTGGTCGGCAGCGCAAACGGCGCTGTGACTACAGGCGCGTTCAGCTTGAAACGTTGCTGAAGTTGTTTGATCGGCTCCCAGTTCATAATCCAGGTGTCAGGTGTCAGAAGGAGGGAAACGGCCAAATGGGGAAATGGGCAAACGGCAAAAGGGGTGCTTCACCACTTTCCCTCTTCCCCCTTTCCCCTTTTCCCCATTCTGACACCTCAACGCTGCTCCTTCTCTTTAACCTCCTCCCTTTGCCCTTCATCCCTTATCCTTCAACAAAGGTCACCTTGTTGATCTCCTTCAGCATCGTTACGCCCAGGCGGACCTTTTCCAGAGCTGACTCGCGCAGAGTCACCATGCCTTCCTTGCGGGCCACGCGCCGCAGCTCCGACGTAGGACGGCGCTCCAGGATTAGCTCGCGGATCGAGTCCGTCATCGCCAGGAGCTCCCCGATGGCCGTACGGCCGTGGAATCCCGTCTGATTGCAGCGGTCACAACCCACCCCTTCGTAGAAGGTCTCATCACTCCAGCTGGCAGGATCGATGCCGGATTCTTCGAATAACTCCGGCGTCACCTGCACCGGACGCTTGCAATACTCACAGACCAGCCGCACCAGGCGCTGCGCCATAATGCAGTTCAGCGCCGAGACGAAATGATAGGGTTCAACACCCATGTTGAGGAAGCGGCTGAGCACGTCCAGCACGTTGTTGGCGTGCACCGTGGTGAACACCAGGTGTCCCGTTAGAGCAGATTGGATGGCGATCTGCGCCGTCTCATTGTCGCGGATCTCGCCCACCATGATCTTGTCGGGGTCGTGGCGCAGGATGGACCTCAAGCCGCGGGCAAAGGTCAGCCCCTTTTTTTCGTTAACGGGGATCTGGGTGACACCGCGAATCTGGTACTCGACGGGGTCCTCAATGGTAACGATCTTGTCCTCGTCGCTCTTGATTTCCGAGAGCGCGGCGTAAAGGGTGGTCGTCTTGCCGCTGCCCGTGGGACCGGTGACCAGTACCATGCCATATGGCTCGCGGATGAAACGGCGCAGTCGCTTCAGTTCGCGCTCCGAAAGGCCGAGCACGTCCAAGCGCAACTGGCGGAACTTTTCGCTAAGCGATTCCTTATCCAGGATTCTAAGCACCGCGTCCTCGCCGTTGATGGAAGGCATAATCGAGACGCGAAAGTCGATAGGACGGCCTTTGTAGCGTACTCGGAAGCGACCGTCCTGGGGGACGCGGCGCTCCGCGATGTCGAGTTCGGCCATCACCTTGATGCGGCTGATGAGGTTGGACGCATATTCCTGAGCCAGAGGCGCCATGGCCTGTTGCAAGGAGCCGTCGATGCGGTTCTTGACCACCACAGCGTTGTCCTGACTCTCAATGTGTATGTCACTGGCGCGGCGCTCCAGCCCGGCGAAGACAATGGAGTCCACCAGCCGCACCATAGGGCTGGCATCGCGGTCTTCCACCAGGTGTTCGAGCGAAAGGCCGTCTTCTCCGCCGGCCTCGTCGATAGCATCCATCCGGAACTCTTCCGTCGCTTCTTCCAGGACTCGCTGCGAGGGCTCGGTGCGCTTGATGAATTCGCGTACCTGGCTAGGGGCCGCCACCTTGATCAGTAGGCGGCGGCTCAGCTTCATCTCCAACTCGTCCAGCCGGTCGAGGTTAGTAGGATCACCCACCGCCACGGATAACTGGTGGTCGTGTGCCTCCAGCGGTAGGAATTCGTAACGCAGCATCAAATCCAGAGGGATCGAACGAAGCAAGCCCGAATCCATGTTTTGGCTGCGAAGGTCCACGAACTCGAAGCGGTAACGCTCCGCCAATTCCTGTGCCCGGTCCATCTCGGTTTGGAGTTCCAACGTTGTATCAGCCATAAACATTCCTCAGTCACGTTCGAGGGGAGAAAAGGGCAAAAGGGGAAATGGGAAAAAGGGTCTTCCGATTCCCTCTTCCCCGTTTTCCCTTTTCTCGTTTTCCCTTTCCCCCGTTCTAGCACCTGACACCTAGCACCTCAGTGCACTTGGGCCGCCAGCGAAAACAGAGGCAGGTAAAAGGCAATCAGGATGAATGCCACAACCACCGCAATGGCGGCAATCATGATGGGATCAATCAGCGCCACCAGGGCGGACAGGTCGATATTCACGTCTTCCTCATAGAACTCCGCCAGGCTCTCCAGCATATTGGGAAGCGCGCCCGTCGCCTCGCCCACTTCCAGCATATCCAGAGCCGTGGCAGGAAGGAAGGCACTCAAGCGCAAGCTGGCGCTCAGCGAGCGCCCGCTGCTGACTTCTTCCTGCGCTCGCAGGATGGCCTGAGCGAGCAAGGGGCTACTGACCGAAGCCCGCGCCGTGTCCAGCGACGACACTATGGGAAGACCACCTTGCAGAAGCGTGGCCATCGTGCGGGCGAATTCAGCCACTGAGAACTTCAAGAGCAGCGGGCCGGCCACGGGCAGGCGGTACTTGAGGCGGTCCCACGCCAAACGCACTGGCGGTAAACGCCACGCCGCTCGCGCCGCCAGAACGGCCAGTACCAAGCCCAAGAAGATGGCTACGGCGAACCTCTGGATGCCCAGCGAGAATGCGATTACCGTCTGGGTGAGTTGAGGCAGCTCCACATTCAGGTCCTGGTACAAAAGCGAAAAGCGTGGAACAACGAAACCGATGACGAAAGCGATGAGCCCCCCCAGAAACAACAACAGGAAGGACGGATAAATCAGAGCGGAAAGCAGCTTCTTCCGGAACCCGCGCGCTATCTTCTGGTAGACGAGGTATTGGGCGAGAACCTTGTCCAGGCTCCCACTCCGCTCGCCCGCTCGCAACGTGGCCGAATAAACCTTGGGAAACTGACCGGTGGCGTCGAAGGCGTCGGAGAGTAACGATCCGGAGCGTACGTGGTCTCGGACCGTTTCCAGGGCCACACGCAGCTCCTCGGCCTTCGCCTGCCGTGCCAGCAGTTCAAGAGATTTCTGCAACGGCAGTCCGGATTTTGAAAGGGTGAGGAACTGCTGGTTGAAAATCAGGAAATCATCGGCACGGATCTTTTTGCGCCGCCGCAGGGAACCTAGGCGGAGCTTGAGCATGTCTTTGGACTGAACGGAAAAAATGTAATAGCCCTGAGACGCCAACCGCTGACGCACTTCTGACTCCGACACGGCCTGTTCGGTCTGACTGATGACACGACCCGTAGGGGTCCCAATTTTGCAGACAAATTCCATAAAATCAGTTCACAGTCGATAGTTAACAGTTAAGCGAGCGACGCGTTGACGACCTCTTACTTTCACCATCGAGTGGTTGAGCCCGTAACCGGTTTTGAGCCGTCGACTGTCAACTGTTGACTGTCGATGTCGACCGCTTTTCTACCAACTACTATACGGCGTTCCATCGAGCGCGTTGTCGTCCGAGCCACAATGCACGTCGACGACGCCGGGCTGCGTTTGGTCCGGGCCGGGCACATCCTCGATGTCCACGCGCCAGCTTTCGCCCGAGGCCGTGATGGGATCCACGGGTATACCCCCCCGCAGGTACCCAGCCTCCACCAGCTCCTGTAAGGACGCCGGGGGATGCTGCTTATCCACTGTAAACTCATCGATCAGGGAGCGCAGCGTGTACAGGTCCTGGCGAAGCACCGCCTCACGCGCCCGCTGGATGGCAAGGTAGTAGGCGGGGATGGCAAATGATGCCAGGATCAGCACCACCGACAGCGCTATCATCAGTTCGAGGAGCGTGAACCCACAGGGTCCGGGGTTCGCGGTTCGCGGTTCGGTAAGAAGAGCCGGGGCTCGTGGTTCGAGATCCGGGATTCGGGAAGGGTCGCTGGCATTGCAGAATCCCGAATCCCGAACCCCGAATCCCGAGTCCCGAGTTTTGACATCTCCCGAAACCCGAAGCCCGAAGCCCGAAGCCCGGCTTTTCTCATCACCAATCGGCATACGCGGTCCCATCCAGTGCCCTGCCCTGGCTCTGGGAATAGATGTCGAAAACGTTCTGGCCGCCCCAGCTTCGGGAGTCCGGGTCGTCCTGCATGGAGCGCATTCCCCAGTCCCCCTTTCCCGTCATGGGATCCACCGGGATCTTGCGCAGGAACTTGTACTTGGTCGAAGCCGCTCCTTTCAACTCCACGCCCTTCACCAAGGTGTCGAGATCGGGAGGGTAACCGAAGCCGTCGGCCTTGGGCGGAATCATGCCGCGGTCGGAGAAGTCCTTGTAGCGATCAAGCGCCTGGCGCAAATCGCGCAGGTCTCGCCGCAACTCGAGCTCACGCAACCGCTGGGCGTGGACGCGCGCCAAAGGCAAGGCGATGCTCGCGAGGAGCAGCATGATAGCCATGGCCGCAATGAGCTCAATGAGCGTAAAAGCGGGATTCGGGGTTCGGGATTCGGGGCTCGGGGATTTTACATTTTGGATTTTGGATTTTGGATTCAGACGGGCCACTCCATTCTCCCTTGCGTGAGTCATATCCCCGAGTCCCGAACCCCAAGTTCCGGACCCCGGTCGTAAACCCCCGCTACGCATTTCTGACCCGCTTCTCTCTTGCTGCTAACTACGTGCTGATCCATTCTGCCTTGCGTGCGTCCGGCCCGAAAACCGAGCCCCGCCCCGGCCGCTACTGTTGCGGCTGCGGCGGCTGCGGCAGTTGCGGGGGGCCACCCTCCGGCACCGTAAATGGCCGCGGGCCCGGGCCGGAAACCTCTTTGGCCACCGGAGTGATACTGGCGGACTCACGGATCTCCGGCAAGCGAACGATGTGAGGAGTGAGCATAATGAGGACTTCCTCCTCCATCTGGCCTTTCTCCTCGGTGGAGAAAAGGTAATCGAGTCCGGGAATATCGGCCAAAAACGGCAGGCCGGATATAGACTTCGAGTCGTCATGCTCAATCAGTCCTCCCAGCACAGTGGATTCTCCCTCCCTCAGCCGAATATCCTGCTCCACCTTCCGCTGGCCGAAAATCGGCTCGCTCAAACCTCCAATCGTTGATGTGCCGGCTTGGTTTAGAATTTCAATGACCGCATGCAGCCCAACC
>DATJKY010000100.1:0-2342 GCA_035490955.1 Terriglobia bacterium
GTTCCTCAGTGAGAAGGGCGCGCCTCTATCCCGGCGCTCGATTCAAAGGGTGCTTTCCGAACTGGCGCGTCGCGCCAAAATCAGCCGTCTTCGGGTTTCAGCCCACACCACTCGGCATACGTTTGCCCTGGCCTTTCTCAAGCGACATCCGGGTAAGCTTGTTGAGCTGGCAGCGCTGCTAGGCCACGAATCCCTGGATACTACAGCCATCTACACCCAGCCGTCTCAGGAAGAGATGGCTGACGATTTGGAAACGAGCGGTCTGAATGCTGATCGATGAACAGCCCGGAGTCGCGGTGCTCAGCCCGCGGCGCGCGTCTACGGCGTTGCCCGAAGATCCGAGTGAGGAAGAGCTGGCAAGAGACTGGACTCTTTCCGAATCGGACCGCGCCGAAGTGCTGCGATGCCGGGGCAACGACCACCGTCGTCGTTTCGCCGTTCAGCTTTGCGTGCTTCGCCAGTACGGGCGGTTTCTCGAAGACTACGCCCAGGTGCCGGTCAAAATCCTGAATCACCTCGGCCGCCAGCTCCAACTGCCCCCGGCGCTCTGGTTGGCTTCACCCGACCGCCCCGCCACAGAAAGCGCCCAACAACAGCGCATCCGGTCCTACCTTGGTTATCAGCCATTCGATGAGGAGACGCGATCCCGCCTTGAAGATCATCTTCGAATGCAGGCGGCGCAGGGCGTGCTCCCTTCCCAACTGCTGCAGCGTGCCGAAGACTTCCTGCACTTTTGGAAAATCATCCTGCCCGCGCCCTCCACGCTCGGCCGCCTGACAGCCGCCGTAGGCGCGACTGGCCGCCAGGAAATGCTTGATCGCATTGCCGCACGGTTATCGGAGCCAATCGGTGAGGCCATGGACAAACTGCTGACGGTCGAGGAGGGAGCGGGACGATCCCCTCTGTTCGATTTCAAAGAGTATCCGCCGGAAGCTACGCCCGCCACAATCCTCAGCTACCTTGACCGTTGCTTCCTTCTCGAATCCATCGGCGTGAGCCAGATTGATCTCACCGGCTTCACCTCTCTCCTCGTCGAGCATCTCTCGCAATTGGCCCGAAAATACGATGTCCAGGCGCTCAAGCGATTCTCTCCTCCCACACGCCACGCTATGCTGGCTTGCTTTTTGACCGACGCTGAGAAGACTCTTCTCGACCACGTGGTGACGATGAACGAACAGTACCTGACCGGACTGTGCCGCCGCAGTCGCCACGCCTTTGAAGGACGTCACCGCGAGTTCCGCAAGCGCGCGAAGAAGGGAGTGGAAATGCTCCTCCAGGCCATGGAGATTGTTCTGGATTCGAGACCCGCAGACGGCAATCTGCTGGCTCTCCTTTACGGGCAGATCGACGAGCCGGCGCTGCGGGAGGCAATGGAAGCCTGCCGCGAGTTCAAGCGCCTGGAAGAAAGAGGTTATCAGGATGAGTTGCGGTCGCGACACCATCACCTTGGGCGCTACCTGCCCGCGTTTTTGAAGCTTCCCTTTCAGGCGGAACCGGGAAGCGAAAAGCTCCTGGCGGCCATCGAACTCGCGCGCGATCTGGAGCCGAGCAAGAAAAGACGGCTGCCCGCCGACACGCCCCTCGACTTCATTCCCGCCGCTTGGCACGCTTCGCTCGAAAGAAAAGACGGCGCCATTGATCGGAGCCTTTGGGAAATCGGGCTGGCGGTGGCGGTGCGCGATGCCCTGCGCTCGGGTGCGCTCTACCAGCCCCGCAGCCGTCATCACGTTTCCTTCTCTCACCTGATTTATAGCGACGACCGCTGGGAGCGAGAGCGAAAGGGAGCCTACGAGCAGTTGGCGCTCTTCGGCGAAGGCGACCAGGTCGTCGCTCACCTGACGAAAGAATTTGAGGACGTTGCCCGCAAAACAGCGGCCGGCATGAGCGCCAATAAGTTCGCTTCGATCTCAGAAGGCCGGCTGAAAGTGCATCGGCGCGATGCCCTGGAACTCTCCGATCGCGTGCTCAAGTTGCGCCGCTTGGTCGAGACCAGCCTGCCCCCGGTGCGGATCGAAGCGCTGCTGCGCGAAGTGGATTCCTGGTGTGGCTTCAGCCGCGAATTTCGCCCGCTCATCGACGCTCCCTCCCGCTCCGGCAACCTCTATCCCACTTTACTGGCCGCGCTTATCGCCCACGGCACGAACCTGGGCATCGCGGCCATGGGCCAAAGTGCGCCCGGCATCTCGGTCGACATGCTGCAATACGTGAGCCAGTGGTTCCTGCGCGACGAAACCCTCAAGGCTGCCAACGCGGTCCTGGTCAACTACCACCATGGCCTTCCGTTGAGCGCGGTGTGGGGATCAGGGAGTCTTTCTTCCTCGGACGGCCAACGGTTCGGCATT
>DATJKY010000101.1:0-12539 GCA_035490955.1 Terriglobia bacterium
GGTGATTTGGTTTCTGGCAGGGTTCAGCATGGGCGCGGTTGTGGCCCTGCTGCTCGCTCCCAAATCTGGGGAAGAGACCCGCGATTTCATTGGCAAGAAAGCGGAGGAGGGCCGGGACTACGTAACTGCCAAAGGTAAGGAGTTCCGTAAGGCGGCGGAAGACCTGGTGGATAAGGGCAAGGACTTGGTTGCGAAGATTCCGGTCTAAAGTCCCGGTGTAGGGACGGGGCTTGCACCGGCCAAGGCCGACCCAAGGATCGGCCCTACAGGGCCGAGCCCTACCCAGTTAGTTACAAACGATTTGAGTGGGAGGCATCTCATGAGTGACGAAAGCAATGGCGGATCCAAGCTGGCTTTTCTTCTGGCGGGCATCGGTATTGGCGCCATCCTCGCTCTTCTATTTGCTCCGAAGTCGGGTGAGGAAACTAGGGAGCTAATCACTCGTAAAGCCGGCGAGGGCCGTGAATACGTAAAGACCAAAGGGCTGGAGTTGCGTAAGGACGCGGAGGACCTGGTGGAGAAAGCCAAAGGAGTGGTGAACCAGCAGAAGGAGCAACTGTCAGCGGCGCTGGAAGCGGGCAAGCAGGCTTACCACGAAGAGAAGGCAAAATCGCGTTAGCGTATTGGCCAGTAGTTGGCTGGACGATGTCGCGGCACCATCTTGGCGGCACTTGCCGGCAGGATGCCGACGCTACGGATCCGAGGGGGCGCTCATGGCCCATGATACCTTGCTGACCATCTTCGTCATTCTCACCGCCCTGGCGTTCGCCGGGCAAACGGCGGCGATGCTCGGCGTGTACCTTTCGCTCCGTAACATCCCAAGGCAGATCGAGGACATCCGTCGCGACATCAAGCAACGGGTTGATCCCATCGCACATTCGGTTGCGGAGGTCCTTTCGAGCT
This sequence comes from Terriglobia bacterium, assembly GCA_035490955.1. GTDB lineage: Bacteria > Acidobacteriota > Terriglobia > UBA7540 > UBA7540 > DATJKY01. The sequence goes on from DATJKY010000101.1 coordinate 904, forward strand.
CCCGCGAGCCCGTACGTACCATCACGAGCAACTTGGCGGAAATCAGCCAGGTGCTGCGGGAGCGGGCGAGCAGCGTGGACCTGCTGCTCGCGGACGCGCTGGAAAAGAGTCGTGCCCAGATCGTCCGCGTGGACCGACTGATAACCGACCTGACCCAAAAGGTTGAGACCACGGCCGATGCGGTGGAACGCGGGGTGCGTGCACCGGCCGAGGAGGTCTCGGCGCTGGTGGCCGGTGTACGCACCGGCCTGGAGTTCCTCTTCTCCGGCAAGCAGCGGAAGTCCAACCTCGAGCAGACCGCTCCCGACGAAGAGCTTTTTATCTAACCACACACCTTACCGCCAGACTGTACACTAGCTGTGATGTGTAGCCTCTCGCGAAACACAGGCTTCTCAGGTCGGAGTGTGCCCGGGGTGGTGATCGTTGCTACCAGCAGGAAAGGATCACCCGCCGTGGCCATCTTCGCTCGCCTCCCGGCGCTTGGAAAGGGAAAGAGTCGGCTGTGGCCCTTGCTTGGGCTGGAGGGCGCGGCAGAGTTTCAAGCTGCGTTGATATCGGATGCTGTGCGCAAAGTCGTATCGCTGCGCGGCATCGCTCCCTACTTGTTCATCCTAGCGAACGGTCCGGCGGGCTGTGCCTTCCGCGGCAAAGACCAGGCGAGGAGTCCCAACTATACCCTGGTGATGCAACAGGGGACGGACCTCGGTGAACGGCTGGAGCGAGCCTTCCACCGCCTGCTCCGCCGGCACCGCCGCGTCCTTGTGATCGGGACCGACTCGCCCGAACTAAGCTCCCGAGCCCTGCGCCAGGCACTTTACGAGCTGTGCTGGTGCGATGCCGTTCTCGGGCCGTGCCCTGACGGCGGCTACTACTTGATGGGCTTGCGCCGGTTCAAGCGCGGTCTGTTACGTGGTGTCCGTTGGGGAACCGCATTCGCGTTCCGGGACACGCTGCGCAATCTAGTTGAACACCATTTCTCCTGCTCCGTCCGTGAGCTGCTTCCGGACATCGATCGTCCTGCAGACTTTCGGCGCCTGTCCAAGAGTCTGGCGCTGAGTCCGCAGTTGCGCCGCTTGGCTCCTGCCACGTGGTCTTTTGTGAACAAGCGCTTGTGGCTCAGCCGCTGATCAGGCCTTGCAGACCACTTTTGTCGCGGACGAGGAGGCTAGAGCCACGGAGAATGATAAACCGATTGCGCTTGAAGTCAGCCATCAGGCGGGTGATGGTTTCGCGCGAAGTCCCGAGGAGTTGAGCGATCTGTTCGTGGGTCAGGAGCATGCGCACCCGGATCCCCTGGTCCGATTCCTTACCGGTCTTGTCGCACCATTCGAGCAGAAGCCTGGCCAGACGCTCTCCCACTGAGTGGGAGAGGCCCAATGACCGGATCTGCTCGCAGGCGAGGTGATAATTATTGCTGAGGTGCTGCGCCACTCGCAGGCAGGCGTCTCCATGGCGACCCAGGAAGCGCAGGAAATGGTCGCGCGGGACGAAATTCACCTGAGCTGCGTCCATAACCTCGGCGGACGCATCGTAAGGCTTTCCAGAAACTGTGGCACTGAGGCCGAGGACCTCTCCCGGATCGGCAACTCTCATGATCAGCGTCTTGCCTTCTCTCGACGAGGTTGTGAGCTTGGCCCGTCCGGAACAGAGCACGTAAACTCCACGAGGGGACTGGCCTTCGACAAACAGCACGGCCCCCCTAGGGTAGACCGTTGTGGACTTGATCGCTTGAAAGGCCTCAAGCGCCTCGGAAGAGAGATCGCAAAAAAGGCGGTTGAAGCGTGCGCTGCACTGCAGGCAGTTGTCTCTTATTTCCAACCCATATGGAGAATGCACCGCGGACCCTCCTCTGGCGGACCGACTTTCTAGCTTACGCGCTCCTTCCATCCCTCTCATTTTATACACCAATCGACATCAAAGCCAACGAGTTGCAGTGCGCTTTCCCACCGGGGTTTGTGAACGAACCTGGAGGCGCCCTATAATGGCAGGCCCGGCAACACTGAAAAGGAGGCGAGGCTGTGGACCGGCGAGCGGCTTGGGACCTGCTTTGTGAATACACTCAGAGCGAAAACTTGCGGAAACACGCGCTCGCCGTCGAGGTCTGCGTGCGGGCTTACGCGCGTAAGCTTAGCGAAGACGAGGAGAAGTGGGGTGTGGTCGCGTTGATCCACGACTTTGACTATGAAATATATCCCGATGCGCCAGACCATCCCGTGAAGGGTAGCGAGATTCTGAAAGAGCGCGGTTATCCCGAGGACGTGCGCCGCGCCATCTTAGGCCACGCCGACTATACGGGAGTGCCGCGCGACACGATGCTCGCCAAGGTGCTCTTTGCCTGCGATGAGCTCGCCGGATTCATCACCGCCTGCGCGCTGGTGAGGCCTGACCGCCTCGCCGGCCTGGAGGCCAAATCGGTGCGCAAGCGCATGAAGGACAAAGCCTTCGCGCGCTCCGTCAGCCGCGAAGACATCACTCGAGGCGCCGAAGAGGTGGGCGTGGCTCTGGACGATCACATTACTCTGTGCATCCAGTCCATGCGTTCGATCGCTGACCGACTGGGTTTGTAAACACTCAGGGTCACAAGTACCTTTTTCAGCAGCCTGCCAGCCTAGATCTGAGGTCCGCGGGACAGATCCCCGTATTTTCCCGTCCGCGCGCGCCAGAGGAGCGCGACCAGATCGAAAAACATCCGCGCGGAGTCCCGCAGGAAGTGGACCTTAGTGGCCGGGTTGTCGTTCCAGCGTACCGGCACCTCTACCACACTTCCGCCTCGGCGCTCGATCAGGAACAGGAGTTCCGGGTCAAAACCAAAACCGGTCACCTGCTGACTCTCAAAGGCATGGCGTGTTGAATCACGGCGAAACAGCTTCAGTCCGCACTGGGTGTCGCGAATTTTCAGGTCGGTAAACAGGCGAACCAGCACGTTGAAGAAGCGTCCAGCGTATTCGCGCCGCCACGGCTGCCGCACTCCGATCAGGCTGCGATTTAGCGCTCGCGACGCCACTGCGGCGTCAGCGTGGGCTGATTCGAGCGCCGTCCTCAACTTGTCGGTTTCCTCGATGGGGCCTGACAGGTCAGCGTCGGTAAACAGAATAAGAGCCCCTTTGGCCTCCAGGACTCCACGGCGCACGCTGAATCCTTTGCCACGATTGCCGCTGTTCACGAGCACCCGGAGCTGGGGCCAGTGCGCCGCCGCCGCGCGCAGTAGACCGGCTGTGTTGTCCGTCGAGCCATCATCAACCACTATCACTTCGGCGATAAAACGCTTCGATGCCAGGTAGTTCCGGATCTTGTCGAGCGTGGCCCCAATCCGCTCCCCCTCGTTGTAAGCGGGAATGACGATGCTGAGAAAGACTTCGGGCGTGTGGCCGGTGAGTTCCATTGCCAGCTCCGGATTTGGCAGTTTCGCCGGTCAGCTCCGGACTGTCAATCGCCATCGTTCTGGCTCCCCTGCCCTTCGGGGGTGCGGAGGCAGAGAACTAGCCCTCGGCCTGGGACATTTTTTCTTAATAGAGGAGCACAGCGCTGGAGAGGGAAACCCTGAGGAGCGCCGCGCGCAACTCTGGAGGGGTTCTACTTGCGGCTCAAGGACGACAAGGATCGCGTTTTTCACTCGGATTCGACCCCTGCCATCCTGCAATTGCTCCAGCAGTGGGGAAGCCGCTCACCGCCGTCACAAACGCATCCCCCCAATGAGCGACCTCGGGGCTCAGGAGCCGATGCTGGGTGCCACAAGACGAAGGATGGCGCGAGAAGGTCAAGGAAGCCCGGCGGTGAAAGAGGGAAACTGCAAGGCGGCGTCAAGTTTCCGAGTCCTGCGCAGCGCGGGCTGCGGAGCGGAGCGGCGCACTCCAAGCTGGCCTGCACTGTAGGGATCACCAGCTCACCAGGTCATCATGTAACTCGAGGGCGAGCCAGCCATGCGCCGGGATATTCTGAACCGGGAGCTCTTCTACCCACAGCGATATCTGGAGCAGCGCCTGCTTGCCGGGATCGAGCCCCACAAAGGCGTGCTCCAGGGCCAGCTCGAAAACCCGCGCGAACGCCACTTGTACGTGCGAGCCCGTGGCTTCAGGATACTCCACCGGCTGCTCTCTCAGCCAGAGCGAGACGCGCTCTAACCCGCTCCCCGACACTGACGCGTGTAGCCGGGCGTGGCTTTCCCCGTTGAAGTTGATCCTCACCTCAAATTTGGGATGAGCGCTGATGAAGGCGTCCTTTAAGTCCAGGCGCAAGTAGATGGCCTTCTCGCCGTGCCCGTAGTGGAGCGCGTCAACAAACTGCGCAGCACCGTGCAGCGACCCAGAGCGATAGTCGGGGGAATAGACTCCTGCACCCAGCCACTCAAAGTAGGTGGTTACCATACCGTCCACCTTAGGCTCGATGAGCGACGTGGGAGCCACATTAATGGCTCCGACGCGGGGCTTCTTGATCGGCAACGCCAATTCGTCCGGAGGCGAGGCGTGCAGCAGCCGATAAATGTTACTGAGGTGCTTGCGGTACAACAGGTCGAACTCTTCATCATTGGCGGTGGAGTGCTCGGGCCCATACCACCAGTTCCAGTCGCTTCCCTCGGCTACCAAGAGTTCCTGCTGCGCCAACGACACCTCGTCCGGCTTTACGTCCAACCTGGCGGAGTTTCTAGCGAAGAAGTCGTGCGCGTCCTTCAGCAGCACCCAGGCCCGATTGTCCTCCTCCGCCCCGATCCAAACGTTAAAGTTGGCGTAGATCCAGGAGCCAGGTACAACGTGGCGCAGCAGGCCAGGTTCGGTCACGTTCATCGCCTCGCTTGCCGTGACCGCTTTCAGGTTCGGATCAGCAGACAAACGGCCGTAGAAGCTCTTCAAAAACTCGCGGCCGTTGCCAGGGTAAAACTCCCATGCATTTTCGCCGTCCAGGATAATGGAGACGATAGCCGGCCGGTCACCCACGTTGCGGCGCGCGGCATGGATGCGGCGGTGAAGATCGGCAGCTGCGGCATGCGCGTCCATGCGGGAATAGACGAAGCCAACGAGATCTGACAGTTCGTGGTCACGGAAGAATATCTGGATTTCGCGCCCATCGGCAACGAAGCGGTGGGGACGGTAGAGCTCGTATGCCCCCGAAACATCGCCTTCACCGAAGCGGTGGAAGCCAATCTGCATCGTTCTGCCCAGCACACCCTCGTCCGTCGCTGCCCACCGAAACCCCTCCTCGGCAGCCATGCGCAGCGTCTCATCCGACACGCTTCCTTCGCTCGGCCAGAGGCCACGAGGCCGCCGGCCGAAAACCCGCTCATGGTACTCGGCGGCCAGGCGCAACTGGGTGCGCGCATCTTCCGGATGCCGGAAACGGCAGGGCGGCAGCTTGATACCGGGGCTCGATTCCGCCGCAACGTCCGAGTCGCACAACAAAGGCAGAATGGGGTGATAGAAGGGGGAGGTGGAAATCTCGATCTGGCCGCGTTCTTCCGCCTGTCGATACTCTTGAAGCGCCGCTTGAATTAACTCGATTTCCTTATTGCGGAGAATGTGCTTATGCTCTTCACGGTATCCGCTCTGGCGCGAAACGAGCAGGCGGATTTCGGGGTCGTTGCCCAGGTAGACTTCGTCGAACCAGGCGAGTTGCGAAAGCACCTGCAAGTCCAGCAGATCCTCTGGAGTGAACAAGGCGGCCATTGCCGTTCCCCGCTCCCAAGGCCTGGCTTTCTCATAGAGTTCGCGAAATCGAGGCAACCGATTGAGGAGGTTCTCCCGGTTCACCTGAAATGCGAAGTGCAACAGGCGTTCACGCTCCTCCGGGCTGAAGTCCTTGACGGCCTTAAAGGCCAAGTCGTAAGCCTCTTCGTGGGCCACGTCCCGAGCGTAGTCCTCAAGCTGCTGGACCAGGGACGGAACCATGTTGAAAGTGACATGAACGGTAGGAAAGTCCCGCAGGATCGCCACCATCCCGTAGTAATCCTTGAGGGCGTGGAGCCGCACCCAAGGCATGGTGTATTCGTCCTCGGCCAAATCCTTGTAGAAGGGCTGGTGCATGTGCCACAGGAGCATGAGGTAGGTTTGCGGCATGGTTAGCTTTCAGCTGTCAGCATTCAGTTGTCAGCTTACAGTCTCCGAAACAGCGAGGCCAGCATTCGTTTCACTTCGATGACATCTGCCGATTCATCGGCATCCAAAAGCTTAAGGTCGTCAGCTAGTAAGAGCTGATACTCAACTCACTCCTCAAGCCCGTCGCGATATTCAGGAAGCGCGCGAACTCTGCCCCGCCGCTTCCACCGCAGCCTTCGGCAACGTTAGTGGGGATCGAAGCAGCCGAGCTCCGAATTTGGCTCCTTAAGCCGTAAAGCTCGTCCTTGGGGAATGTTCTCGTGACGGTGTAAAGGCGCAGTGTGAGCTGATGGGCTTTCTGCCAAACCCTAAGAGTACGGAAGTCTCTCACGGACCTCCTATTCTAGCTGATGGCTGATAGCTGAGGGCTGATAGCCGACAGCCGCTTCATAGTTGACAGTCGACCGTTGTGAGTTCAACATCAAACCGTATTGGCATTAGGGCCGTTATGCTGCCAGACGGTTCTCTTGACTATGAATTGTAAACTGTTGACTGGCTTTTCGACTGTCAACTGAAGTTATGAGAATTCTCACCCGCTATATCCTCAAGGAGGTCTTCTCACATTCGCTGCTGGGACTGCTGATCTTTACCTTCGTCATTTACATCCCTTACATCAGCCGGCTGCTGGAGCTCGTTGCTCGCCATGATCTTGCGCTTTCGAGCGTCATTACACTGTTCCTCGCGCCCGTTCCAGGAATCCTGGTGCTCACAGTTCCTATGAGCGTGCTAGTCGGCACCTTGATCGGCCTGAGCCGCATGGCAGCTGACGGCGAAGTTATTGCGGCACGCGCCGCAGGCATGGCGCTCGGTCAGTTCGTGCGTCCCGTGATCATCTTCGCGCTCTTGGGCTGGGGAGTGACTTCTCTTATGAGTCTCTACCTGGCCCCTCAGGCGGGCCTGAAGCTCAACCGCATGGAAGCACAGCTCAAAACCATCCAAGCGCCCTACGAGATCCAGCCCCGAGTGTTCATCGAGCAATTCCCTAATTTCCTGATCTACCTGGAGGACGTCTCGGGATCGCATTACCGCTGGAAAGGAGTTTTCATCGTCGACTCCAGCCAACGCGATTGGCCGAAGGTAACCTTAGCGGAGAGCGGTGTTCTTGTCAACAACCAGGACACCCAGGAGCTCACCCTGCACCTGGAACGGGGTACCACCCATGAAATCGACCCGCAGCAACCTGGACGTTATTCCGTGGCTTCGTTCAGTGCAACTGACATTCCCTTACCCGGGGCTGAAAACAATGCCAATGGCCCGGAGCGACGAGCGCCGGCTGTGCAGTCTCTTGGCGAACTCATCGGGAGCGTTCAGAATCCCTCCCCGGTTCTTCTGGGAGCGGACGAACGCCGCGCCGCGCTGGTTGAGCTGAACTACCGCTTCGCTCTGCCAGTAGCTTCGCTGGCGTTGGCCCTGGTAGGGATTCCCCTCGGCCTGGTGACGCGCAAAGGCGGTAAGCCAGTCGGCGTGATGCTGACCCTCCTTGCCGTCTTCGTCTACTACGTGATCATGGCTTTTGGCTTGAGCCTGGCGAAGCAGGGCCGGATAAGTCCCGCGCCCGGTTTGTGGGCGGCCAACGTTATCGTCGCCCTGTTCGGTCTCGCGATGATGACGCGCCTCCCGCGGGTCCGGACGCACTTGCAGTTTGTGCTGGAATGGTTCGAGGCCGCGGCGCAGCGCCTCGAGCGGGCGCGGCAGCGCCGGACCCGACCCGCCCCGGAAAGCGCTTTTCTGCACCCCCGTAGCCCGGGCAACCGCATCTTTCAAATCCTCGACGTCTACGTGATCCGTGGCTGGGTGTTCCACTTTGCGATTCTCCTCGTTGCCTTCATTGGCATCTACATCGTGTTTGACTTCTTCCAGATCCTGACTGACGTGGTACGTAACCACGCCGGCCCTCGATTAGTTCTCACCTACTACCGCTATTTCTCTCCCCAGATTCTTTACACCATGCTCCCCCTCAGTGTCCTAGTGGCGACGCTGGTGAACTTCAGCATCATGAGCAAGACGAACCAGATCATCGCCATTAAATCCGCCGGTATCAGCCTGTACCGCATCTCGCTGCCTGTGCTTTTCGTGGCGGCGCTCCTCGCCGCGGGCATGTTCGTTCTGGGCGATGAGTACCTGCCGGAAACCAACCAGCGCCAAGACGCTCTCCGCAACCAGATCAAGGGCCGGCCGGCGCAAACCCACTACCGGCCCGACCGCCAATGGATCTTTGGCGAGTCGAACCGCATGTACAACTACCGCTTCTTCGACCCCGACCGTGACGTGTTCGCCGACCTGTCGGTCTTTGAGTTCGGACAGCCAGGATTCCGGCTGACGCGCCGCATCTACGCCGCCCGAGCTTTCTGGGAACCCCATATCAACGGCTGGCTGCTGGAAAACGGCTGGACTCGCGACCTTGCTGCCGACAAAGTGACCGCCTACGTGCCCTTTGCGGTGGCAACGTTCAAAGAGCTCACAGAACATCCCTCTTACTTCAAAAAGGAGGTGAAGACCTCGGAGCAGATGAGCGCCTTGGAATTGCGCCGCTACATCGACGAACTCAGCCGGAGCGGCTTTGATGTGGTCCGGCTGTCGGTTCAACTCGACCGTAAGTTCTCTTACCCTCTCATCGCCTTTGTCGTAACCCTCATCGCTATTCCCTTCTCCTTCAGCATGGGTCGAAAAGGGGCGTTGTCCGGCGTAGCCCTAAGTATCGGCATCGCCATCCTCTACTGGTCCATCTCCAGCCTCTTTGAAGCGATGGGTAACCTCAGTCAACTGCCCCCTGCCGTCGCCGCCTGGTCACCGGACGTGCTGTTTGGTTTGGCGGGAGTATTCCTGCTGCTTCGTGTCCGCACATGAGAATGGACGGATGTAGGGCCGACCCCTTCACTGCATTCAGGGCAGGCTTTTGGGTCGACCTTGGCTGGGGCAAGCCCCGACCTGAAGTTTCTACCTTATTCGTTCTCCTCTTTCGGGGAGAGGTACCGACGAGGTACGACGAAGCAGCAGAATTTCAAATCGTCGCCCTCTCCCTTGGGCCCTTGAGAGAGGGCTTAGGTTTTTAGATTTCTTGCCCTCTCCCTTTGGGCCCCAAGGGAGAGGAGCCGTGAACTAATCCCTAAAACCCACCGCAGAAGACGCAGAGGCATAGAGAAGAAGTCATAGAGATGGAAGCTGGAAAGCAAGGAAGCGGAGCAAAAATGGCCGAAAAGTCCGGTGTTTTGAAAGAAAGCCCCGGCTTCGATTCTCGCCTGCGCTGTTCTCTCCATTTTGTCTTTTCTCCGCGTCTCTGCGCCTCTGTGGTAAGTCGGTTGATTTTTTCACACTTTTAGAGGGCTAGGATTTCGAAATCTGCTGCTTGAAAAGCCACAGGGCTTGAACAGCGAGCCCGGCGCTACATTACTCTTCCCCTTCTCCCCCTTCCCCCTCTCTCCCCATCATCGACGCGTCGACAAATACTTAAAGTAATACTTTATAAAATGGGTAGCGCGGACCTCCCTTCTTGTCCGCGGTTCTTCCCCATCCGAGGCAGGGGCAGCATGGTGGAGCAGACCGCCCATCAGCCGACGGGTTTGCGGCTCGTGCCGCTTTTGCTGTTGCCTGGTCTCGGCGTTCGAAGAACCGCAGACCTCAAAATCGGAGGTCTGCGCTACCCTCATTCGCCTTTGCCTGGCATCCATGTTCGCGGTGTCGTGTTCGGGCGCCGTGTCGCGGCTACGTCGTCCTTTTCTCTCGGATCTGTACTTCTTCATGTGCGTTAGTCTGCCAAAGGGCGCGCCAAACTGGGTGTCGCCGATTTTCGCCTCCGGCCGCGCCGCCCGGTCGCCGGAGGTGCTGTTTGGGTTGACGGGAATTTCTACTGCTTCGCGTCCGAACGTAAGAAAGGGGAAAAGGGAAAATGGGCAAGGGGCTCGGAATTCGGGGAAGACACGAAAACCGGAATCCCGAAATCCGAATCCCGTTTCCCATTTCTCCATTTCCCCTCTTCCCCATTGCCCTTTTGCCCTTTTCCCCTTTTGACCTCATGTCCTTCAGCCTCGCCGAAACCAATGAGCCGGTTGGTGCATCCATCTTGACGAAGGGTCGGGGCATCAAGTAAGTTTTTCTCTCTTTAGGCAGGGCTGCCAGGCGTCCGCCTTGCCTTGTGAGGAAAGCCTGCCCGACCATAACGGTGGGATACGGGGTCCTTGATTCAGTCGAAGCACCGGGCGGCACCTCACAAAACAGAGTTCTACCCGAATACAGCTTTACCCGAACTTGAACACTGGCCACTGCACTCCAACACAAGGAGAATTCATGGCAAGTAAGGGTAAGAAGATTGTTCTCGCGGCAAGCAACTCGGAGTCCAGCGAATACCTGCGCAGCACTTGGCGGCAGATGCTGCTGGCCACGCTCCCGACCCGCTATCTGCACCTGCCGCTCATCGACACGGATTGGTCCACCAAGAACGAGATCAATGCCGATGGGCAAGCCAAGTACGTTCCGCATGGATTGCGGATCATCGAGTCTCTTCTCTCGACTCGATTCTCTCCCACAGATATTGGGGTTTGCTATCCAGACCAGCTTGAGCGCTTTGTGGGCGACGAAACCCGGGTGGTGGGCATTCATGCCCATAACCCTTTGGGAATTACTTTCGCCACGGATATCTACCCCGCTTTTTTCGGACGGGAAACCGAACCCGTCAATGCCACCGAGTTTCGCAAGTTGATCCTGCATCCTGTTCTACAGCAACACAAACCGCACCTGAAGATCATCGTCGGCGGGCCGGGAAGCTGGCAGATTGACAAAAAGAAGCTGCAGGACGCGTGGCAGATCGACTGCGTTGTGGGCGGCGAGGGGGAGGATGTCGCCGTATCCCTCTTCGAGGCCGCGCTCCGGGGCGAGCCCCTGCCCCGTCGAGTCGACACTGAGAGCCCTAAACTCGAGAAGGTGCCGCGCATCCATCACCGTTCTACCTTCGGCACCGTGGAGATCACCCGCGGCTGCGGCCGGGGCTGCCAGTTTTGCTCCGTCGCTCTGCGCGGCGGGAAGAGCATTCCTCTGGAGCAGATTCTCCACAACGTGCAAGTACAGGTGGCGGAAGGCGCGGATGCCGTCCTGTTCGTTACCGAGGACCTTTTCCTTTACGAACAGGGTCCTAAGTTCGACACCAACATCCCGGCACTGAAGCGACTGTTCACCGCGGTTGCTGCCGTCCCTGGCGTGAAGCACATCCAGCTCACGCACGGCACTATCGCTCCGGTGGTGCGGGACCCCCACATGATCGAAGAGCTTTCCATGGCGGTTGACCTCTCAAACGATCAGCACCGTGCGTCTACCCACCCCGAGCAGCGCTACCAACACATGTTCATTGGTTTTGAGACGGGTTCGGTGCGTTTGTTCAAGCAATACATGAAGGGCAAGGCCTATCCCTATCGGCCCGAGCAATGGCCCGACGTGATACTGAAGGGGATGGAGATCCTTAACAAGCACAACTGGTTTCCCATTTGCACTTTCATTCTCGGCCTCCCGGGCGAGACGCGCGAAGATACCAAGGAGTCTCTTGACTTGCTGTTTGCCCTC
>DATJKY010000102.1:0-1587 GCA_035490955.1 Terriglobia bacterium
CAACCGTGCCGAGAAGGATGGGGTCGCCATCAAGTTCCCGGAGTATGTCGACGGCACCGCTAAGGAGGCGAAAAACACTGTCCGCCGGATCTCCCTCTCTGAAGAGGACTTGCCCTTCGGCGAAGTGCGCGCGGGTCATTGTGTTCCTCTCAATCGGCGATAGTTGGCTGACCCGAGAGGGCAAACCAGCCTGCCCACATCGGCTGGCATGGACGCCACCACGCACGGGCAATATCGACGGGATCTACCACCTTCGCAATCCGAGGAATATAGCCGCATCTATTCGAGTCATGCGGTCGCCTTGCTGCGCGCTCGCCCCGAGCGGCCACGCGGCAGCGGCACCGCCGAGCAGCGTGATGAACTCGCGGCGCCTTGTATGTCGGGAAAGCAGCATTCTGAGGGGCGACGGGGGTTCGGTCATGACCGTCTCCCCGTCGCGACCGGAAGCCCGCAGGCGCTTCGGATCCCAAACCGCGAATGAGCTTGGCGCTCCAGTCGCTTCTTCCATACCCGAACAGTTGCCTGGGCACGAGCCCGCATCAGCAAGGAAGGGTTACGAAGATGGCAATGCTTTCTTTCGGTGGTATCGACGTGTCGAAAGATCGTTTGGACATTGCGGTGTTGCCCGACGAGCAATGTTCTTCGGTGAGCAATGACGCCGCAGGCTGGGCCGAACTGATCGAGCAGCTGCGCTCGACGAATAGCCCACGCCGGTCTATCCCAATTAGCGGGTGGTATGGTCGAGGTCGAGCGTACCAAACATCTGTACCAGGCAGACGAATTCTTTTGCCTCGGTATCAAAGGCGTCGCCGGAGCCTGTCGCTTGGCTGAATTGATTGACGTCGGTAGAAGTCAGCGCCTTCATGATCAATCGGCGTTGATACTCATTGATTTCGATGTGGTAGCTCATCTCATTCTCCTCAACGCGGCAGGGCCGACGTTCAAGGTCGGCGTACGTCTTGGATTGATTGAGGGCGAGTCGCTCGGCTGCACGAGAAAAAGGAGCGGCCAATGCCGCAGTCTCAAGCCCTAACCAAGCAGCCTGACCGACGATAGCATCACATCCTTCAACGTCATTGCCTTCAATTTCGAATTGGGCGGTCATGGCGTCATCCCTGATTTCGTATTGGAAGGAGAGCGGCACGTTTGAGCGAAATGCGGCCGCCTGCCGGCCTCCAACTTTATTCGCTGGAGGAATTGGGACACGATGGTCAGCTCGGAACTGTGGACTATGCTGCGGAGTTGCTTTACCGTTGGTGCGCTCTGCAGAGGGAGGAATGCCATGTGCTACGAGAGAGATTACAAAATTTTCGAGGATCGGAAGAAAGCCGAGGCCACGCGGGTCGTGCAAGAGCGCCGCGCCGGCCTGATCGATCGACTCCTGAACGCCGCCAATAAACATGGCGAAAAAACCAGAGCCGAAGAAACGCCAGTCAAAGAGGTCGCACCGGCGAAATAGCCGGCCGACCTGTTCGCGAGTTTCGGGCGATCGCTGTGGTGACACAGTAGGCTTTTCACTCTCCGAAAGGCGGCGATGCAAGGGACGCCGACAAGCCGAAAGAGCGGGAGTAACGCCCCGTATCGCCC
>DATJKY010000103.1:0-2901 GCA_035490955.1 Terriglobia bacterium
GGGCCTCGGAAGGGCGGGACTTCAGAGGCTGTGGTGCTGTGCCTATGGGGCAGGCTTTTCGTGAACCCCTATATTTCCCTGGGCATCACGTTCAAAAGTTGGAGCATAGAGGCCGCGCAGTTCGCGGCGCCACCACAAACCTTCCTCACGCTTTGTCCTGAGGTCGGTGAACCAGTACTGCCACACGACTGCCCGCACCGCGGTTGGCGGCTCGCCCGGGAAAGGATTACCGGCAAAAAGCGACAGCACGCTGGAGTCGTTCCTCAGCAAAAGTACTTCTGTGTTGACGACCCAGGAGTATTGGCGCCATGCCCCTAGCGAGGCGAACCAGAGATCCCAATCAAAGCGAGGTTGATAGGGCGCATGGATCCGCGGAGGCTGACGCGGATCCTGAGGCTTATAGCGAAAGGGATAGGCCAGCCAGTTCTGGCCGTCGCGTGTACCCTGAAACTCGATCTCGTAGCGTGCTGTAGTCATGACCGCAAACAGCCCGTACTGGTTCGAGATGCGGAAGGGTTCAAGTGCAACCACCGGCGCGAGGGGAAGAGGCAGGCTCCGAAACAGGTAGAGCAACAGGAGGACGGTGGTGTTGTAGAAGATCCAGCTCAGAAACAGGCCGCTGAAGACCAGTGACGAGTGGCGAGTGACGGGTGACAAGCGAGCCCAAAGACCAGATTGGCCGTTGCGGGGTCCCGTCTCAGCGGCCGATCCTCTGGGCGCAATTGCAGGGTTTCCATTTTCCAATTTCCAGTTTCCAGTTTCCATTTTCGAGTTTCCTGCCTCCAGGCTCGCCTTCAACGGCGGAAACATTCGAGGGAGGCATCGATCATCCAGCAGCAGTATTCCCAGCACGAGCACCAGATAGTTCAAGAACCCCAAGTTGGCGGTGAGAATGATGGCGATTTGAAACGGAGTGACAAGGAAGAACAGCAGAATGCGCAAAGGGCGGCGCAGGAAGAACATCCAGACCAGGCCAAGCTCCATCACCAAAGTCAGCAGAGCGGCGGCGGCATGAAACCTGTGCGGGAGTTGCTGGACATACCAGCCGATCCAGTCGGGCAGGGGGCCGTTCTCGTAGTAGTGGTCCATGGCGGTCAGGTGTCGCCACTGCGGATCACCGCTCAAGAGCTTCACGAGGCCCGACTCAAAGTAGATGCGGAAGCATTCCCAGCGGAGCATGAAAAGGCTGGCTCGCGAGGGTGGATGATTTTCGCCTAAGCCCGGACGCAGCCCAGGCGGGGCGAAAAAACAGGAAAGGAATCCCGCTTCCAGCAACATCCCGTCCGACTGGTAATCGGAGAAATCCCGGGCGGCGCACACAAACGAGAGAAACAGGGTTACGCAAACCACCAGTGCGGCGCGCGGCCAGAGGTTCAGCATTAGCAGTACCGCCGCCATCAGACCGGCCCAGCAAAGTAACTGTAGGGCACGATCTCCGCTCGCGAGCCAGAGGAGCGTGGGAGCGTACCAAAGCCTTCGAGCTCCAAGCTGCTGACCGACGGCTTGCAAGTATTCGCTGGCTGGTAGTATTCCTTGCGGGCCGATCAAGCCGCGAATTTGAAAGACCAGGGAGTAGAAGGCAGTAAAGAAGATGAAGCCGAGGGCACGCAGGAATAACCATCGCGGCCACAGATAGCCTGGCTCCCCGGGGCCGAAGAGCCAACGCGCGGCCGACAACCATTTTGGATTTTGGATTTGCGATTTTGGATTGAACAGGGAGGGTAGCTCGCTCACGGTGTTTAATTCAAAATCCAAAATCTAAAATTAACGCGCCGTTGCGGCTAGGCCCGGACCTCGAGCCTCTCGGGCTGGCGTCGGTAAATCTCTTCGATTAAATCGCGATAATGCTCTTCCACGACGTGGCGCTTGATCTTGAGGGTGGCGGAGACCTCTCCCACGTCCATGGTGAACTCGTGAGGCAGGATGCCGATTTGGCGGATCCTTTCGTGGGGCGGGAGCCAGCGCACCAGTTTATCCACTTCGCGCTGTAGAAACGCCTGGATCTGGGGGTTGGCAGTGAGCTCTTCGCGGTCGCGGAATGCAATACCGTGGCTGGCGGCGTAAGCTTCGAGGCGGCCAAAGTTCGGCACTAACAGCGCGCAGACGAACCGGCGGCGGTTGCCAATCACCACGACCTGGGAAACATAGGGGTGGCCCTGAAACAGGTTTTCCAACTTTTCGGGAGAGATGTACTTGCCGCCCGAGGTCTTGAAAAGGTGCTTCTTCCGGCCAGTGATCGAAAGGAAGCCCTCGGAGTCGATTGACCCGAGGTCACCCGTGTGAAACCAGCCCCCTTTGAAAGCGTCCTCGTTTTCCTTCTCCAGGTGATAGTAACCGGGCGTGACGTTGGGCCCACGCACCAGGATCTCGCGGCCAACACCGCCCTCCTCGTCAGTAACTACTTCTTCTGCCAACGAGACTTCGACGCCGGCAACGGGTCGGCCCACCGTCCCCAACTTAAGCGACCCCGGGTGATTCGTCGAGACAACGGGCGAGGTTTCGGTGAGGCCGTAACCTTCGTAGACCGGCAGTCCGACCGCAAAGTAAAACTCTGCCAGCTTCGGCGCAAGCGGCGCCGAGCCACAAAACATCACTTGCACGCGGCCGCCGAGCCCGGCTCGGATCTTCCCGCCCACCAGGGCATCGGTGATCGCATGCTGCAGTCGCAACCCGAGGGGCGGAGTCCGGTGCTCGAGGGTGTGGCGAAAATACCGCAGCCCTACTTCAAGCGCCCACTCAAACAACCTCCGCTTGGAGCGTGAAGCCTGGCGTGAGGCCTCCATCACCTTGTCGAAGACTTTCTCCAGAATGCGTGGCACCACTGCCATGCCCGTCGGCCGCACCTCAACGAGGTTTCGCGGCAGCGCATCCATGTTTTCGGGATAGGCGATTGTCGTTCCA
>DATJKY010000104.1:0-4458 GCA_035490955.1 Terriglobia bacterium
CATTCAGCAGAGGTGGGCGAAGGAAGTGCCGCGCGAAAGGATCGCAAAATAGGCGCTTGGAGGTTGGACGAGCAGACTCCAGTGCCCTGTAGAACGCCATGAACTCGGCGGTTCGGCTAGCTTGACCGGGCATCACAACAATAAGACCAATACCCGTTCCATTTAAGCTTTTCAAGCCTGATCTGTGCCTCGGGCCCGAGGAACCGCGAATATGAACAGCCTGAAGCGAGCTGAATCGCGGACTCCCTTGCGCGCCGCGGTGAAATCTGAGCTGACCTTTCCTTGATCCGGCGATAGGCGTCAGGAACCGGCTTTGGCGGGACAATCTCATGACAAGTGCAGACAGAGAACAGCTGAAACGAACTTTCGATCGGGACGCTGAACTTTACGACCAGGCCCGCCCTGGTTATCCAGAACAAATTTTCGACGACCTGCTTGCTTTCTCCTGCCTCGGTCCCGAGGCTATTGTATTGGAGGTCGGATGCGGCACTGGCCAGGCTTCGCAGGCCCTTGCGCAGAGGGCGTACCGCCTTGTCTGTCTGGAGCTCGGCAACCAATTGGCTACCGTTGCCCGCCGCAAACTCGCGCCGTTCCCTCAGGTCGAAGTGGTCACATCTGCCTTCGAATCCTGGGAGTCGGGAGGGCAAGTATTCGACATGGTATTCGCCGCATCATCGTGGCATTGGCTGAATCCGGAGGTACGGTACGAGAAAGCGGCGCGCCTGCTTAAGCCCAGCGGCGCCGCTCGCAATTCTGAGTTGTGGCCACACATTTCCAGACGGTTTCGACCCCCTTCTTTACAGAAATTCAAGGCTGTTACGAAGGGCTCGGTGAACCACGCCTGGATTGGCCGCCCCCAAGACCCGATCAAGTCCCCGACCAGCGGGAGGAAATAGAGCGAAGCGGTGTGTTTAAGATTGTTGAGATCAAGCGCTACGTCTGGACCGTCGACTATTCGGCAGACTCCTATATCGACCTGCTCAACACTTACTCCGGCCACATCGCCTGGCCTCAATGGAAGCGGGACAGACTACACAAGTCCCTGACTTTGCCTCCCCAGGATCCTTACCGTGCCGTTGCCCAAAAACACGCGTCTTCGTAGCAAGTGCTGTTGACCGCTCTTTTACATCGGCATCAGCGAAGATCCTCGGCGGAGGCTGAAGTAGCACAACGAGTCGGGCCTGCGGATGGACCGCGCGCTATCGCCCCTGGGCGCTGCTTCGCGTGGCGGAGTACCTAATTACCGTGCTGTCCGCCAACGGGAGATGGAGCTGAAGTCCCAGAAGTCTGGCGACGGCTTCTTCAGACTCATTGGTCTTGACGCCGCAGGGCAGGGCGCTGCGCCGTGCTTCTTGACGGTCCTTCGCCCTTGAAAGTTTTCTGACACTTGGAGCGACTCAACGCAGCGAACTGCAACGCGGCGGTTTGGCTAGCGGAGGCTCTCGCATAGCCTGATTTTGATGGCCTCATTTTGAGAAAGATATTTGAGACTTGCAATCCCTTGATTGTATACGGCTGCGATTGTGTCTCAAAACTTACCCTTTACGACAGGTGGGAACCGCGAGACAATGCCGTCATGACACCCAGGAAACAGAACGAAGTCGCCAGCACAGAGCAAAGACGGGTCGTGATGTTATCCGGGCCGGTGGGGGCAGGTAAAACCACTGTCGCGCGCCTCCTGTTACCGATACTGCCGGGGCCGTGGGCGTATCTCGAAGGGGATACATTTTGGTCCTTCATCGCCAAAGGCGAGAACCGATCCAAGCGCGAGAATTTTCAAGTCATCATGCGCTCGATGACCGCCGCCGCCGTCCCCTTTGCGCGTTCCGAGTTCGGAGTGCTGCTCGATTTCTCCATTCCGCCCGACTTCCTTCCTACTGCGCAAAAAATCCTGAAAGGACTACCGCTCGATTTCATCGTGCTGCGGCCTACGTTGGAGATTTGCGCGCGGCGTGCGGCGGAACGTAAGGAGGGGAAGATTACGAACTACGGCCCGTACAAGAGCTTCTATGCTCTCTTTAAAGGCAGGACGCCGGCCACGATTGACGATACAGCCGGGGAGGACGCGGCCACGCTCGCGATCCACATTCGGGATGGTCTGGCGGCGGATCGATTCCGCGTTTCGGCGTCGCCAGAAGGACGCTTTTTGCGACAGAGTCCCACCAAAAGACGGCTACCGATACAATCGGAACTTCCTCCACAACCATGCGTTTCCACGATGGTGATCTCTAGGAACCTGAAGAAGCTTGTCGGGATGCAAAAATCGACGAGGCCAAAGCCGTGTTAATGGACATGCTTACCGTAGCTGCGGAGGACGGAAATGTTCCAGCGAAATGGCGCCACGCTTCGACAGCCCTCCGCCGGTCGAAAACCATACTTGTCTTCGGGGGATCTCTTCGGCGATTTTGATGGTGTTGTTGCGGACCGCGCGGAAGGAGCGTGCCAGCTCTTTTGCTCTATGATAAGTCATCCTGAATTGCCTCCTGAGTGATTAATCCTGTCTGAAGTTGGAGCGTCTCTTCACGGGCTTGGATCTGCCGCCGGCCCAGCAACGGCCACCAGAGCGGGCAAGGCGCGCATAAACGAGTCGTACTTCCTTCCAGCCTTGATTGGAAAACGCACTTCGACGGGCGAAAGGCGGCGTTACCGGAAAAATCCCCTGATCTCCTCGCCGCACCGGTCCCGAGAAGGACCCTTTGTGAAACGTCATGCGGCGGGGTGTGGTTCGTAGCGCTGCACCTTGATATCGCGCTCATGCTGGCGGGCCTGCGCGAGATCGTAAGCGGTTTGCAGACGAAGCCAGTGGTCGGCATTCGACCATCCGGCCTTTTCAAGGCGGATGGCCATGTCCGGGGAAACCCCGGCATGCCCATTCAGCACACGCGAAAGCGTGTGACGCGCAATGCCGAGGACCTTTGCGGCTTCAGTGACACTGAGACCGAGGGGATCAAGGCAAGCGTCCTTAATCGAGTGGCCTGGGTGCGGCGGGTTCTTCATGGGCATGGTTGCTTCCTCCCTCTCAGTGATAATCCACAAGATCAACGTCACAGGCGTCGCCGTCCGCGAAGCGAAAGACAATCCGCCAGTTGCCGGATATAGTCACGCTCCAATGGCCTTTCAAGTCGCCCCGTAACGGGTGAAGCCCGTAGCCTGGCAGATCGAGGTCCGTCGGGTGCCGCGCTTCGTCGAGATGAGCAAGCACGTCCCGGATGCGCCGGAGCTGATCGGCCCGAACCCCTCTCGGATTGTTGCTCTCGAACAGGCGTTTCAATCCCCTGTGGGCGAAACGTCCTTAACATCAGAATACCGTACCTCGTATCGGTACACGTGTCAAGAGGTCAGTTCGATGCTTCGGAGCGGCCTAGAGTTTCTTGGCGCGGTTAGAGTGTCTCACAAAGGACCCTTTGTAAAACAGGGATCTTAGGTTCCACCGCTTTAGAACACGCAGCACAGCCGGCCCTGTAAGCCCGCGCACGCTGTTATACTGCAATGCGAAAGTGTTCGCTCTTTCCGGAGGAAGGAGACAGGGAGCCGTGCGGGGCTATTCGGGCGTTTGATTCCTGGTGCGGCAGGTCGCTAAAAGGGCACGGGTATCCGGAGGACGATGATGGCGGTATACATTGCACTGCTGCGCGGGATAAACGTGGGCGGGACGGGCATTCTCGCCATGAAGGACTTGACCGCCATGTGCGGGAAGCTGGGGTTCGCGAACGCGCGGACGTACATCCAGAGCGGAAATGTAATCTTTGAGTCCGGATTGAAGGAGGATGCTGTACGGCACGAATTGGAAAAGGCGCTTTACGTGAAGATGGGGAAGAAGATTCACGTGATGGTCCGGACGCCGGCGGAGATGCGGGCAACGCTGGAGGCGAACCCCTTTCCCGACAAGGAACCGAATAGGGTCACGGTGGCTTTTCTGGCAGGCAAGCCACCTCTCGAACAGTTGCGCGGGCTAACCGGGCCTGCGGGAGAGCAGGTGCGTGCTGGCAGCCGGGAAGTTTACGTCTACTACCCGGAAGGAACGGGCCGATCGAAGCTGAAGCTGCCGCTGGGCGGAGCTGCGGCTACGGTACGCAACATCAACACCGTCTCGAAACTAATGAAACTGGCTGAGGGCTGAATCTTTCCATCCCGGAGCGCGCGAGAGCGAAGCCCTTAGCAAACTGGTGTAGGAGGGCGGAAACAGGTTAGCGAAAGCACCGCTCGTCGGCGCGGAACGTGAGCCCTCAATTTCTGTGTCAGTCAGAGCGCCTCAGGATTCGACCGGTTTGAAACAAGGCGGACATTGGTACTTGCCGCTCCTGCCGTACCACTTCCGGTCGTTAACGCGACTCATCGTGACCTCTCAATTCACTCCGTCGTGGCGCGACACATTTCCGGGTCGCAGAGTGACACCAATTCTCGCCGGACGGTCGCAGCCCTTTCAGCGACTGGCGCGGGGTTAACGAGGATAGTCCG
>DATJKY010000105.1:0-7862 GCA_035490955.1 Terriglobia bacterium
CTCCTATGAGGCGCTGAGTTTCTTTCGAAAATCTCTCTTGCGACGGCGTCATCAAGATGACAATATAAGGTCTGGAACCTGTTCAGGACTGGTTTACAAGAGTTGCGCGAAATAAGGAGACAGACCAATCCGCTCTTTCGCCGCCCGCTGAAGGTTGGCGTGATGACCGTTGTCGCAGTGCTCGTCCGCCTTTCCACTGCTTCCAGACAGCCCTACACCGGCACGAACAACGCGTCGTGGCACACCTCTAAAGCCAGCAGAATGAACCCGACTTCCCGGAAGGTAGGGCGTGAGACTCAAGGCCTCCGCCGGGAGTCGGATCCTGAACGTCAGGCCGGAAGCGACAGGGAATCGAGCTTCTTCGCTTCTGAGCCCCGTCTCGCGAAACCCTTCATCGTTCTCGACATCGACAGGTTCCGCTCTCCTCCTTCGCTCTCCTAGCACTTCCTCCACGTACATTTGAGATCTCCGATCTTTCAGGCCCTCAGGATGCTGAAAAGATGGTTCGGACTCTCGCACCTTCCAGCTTTTGGACTGTCGTAGGGAGGCACACCATGGCGTTTGGACCAGTACTGACCCCAGACGAGCTTGAGTTGCTTCGTGGTCTCAACACTTGCCAAGTTGCTAACGCGATCGAAACGTTGGACGTGCGCCTGCGCAACGAGGGCTTTATGGACTCGAGCGTCCGGTGCGTGTTCCCGAACCTGCCGCCGATGGTAGCGTATGCGGTCACGGCCCGCATTCGTACTTCAGAACCACCGATGACAGGGAGATCTTACCCGGACCGCACCGATTGGTGGAATTATCTTCTCACGATTCCAGCCCCGCGCGTCGTGGTGTTGGAGGACTTGGATCGGCAACCGGGCCTCGGATCCTGCGCCGGGGAAGTCCATGCCCACATTTTCAAGGCGCTAGGATGTGCGGGGTTGGTCACGAATGGCGCGGTCCGCGCCTTGCAGGCAGCGGAGTCGATTGGCTTCTGTTTTTTCGCCGGCAATGTTGCGGTATCCCGCGTTTACTTTCACATGCTCGATTTTGGAGTACCTGTGGAGGTTGGCAACTTGAAAGTTCAACCAGGCGATCTTCTGCACGGCGACCGGCACGGCGTGGTCAGCATTCCGGCCTCCATTGCTAGGGATATTCCAGCCGCAGCAGCGAGAGTCTCGGCGCTCGAACGGCGTGTGCTCCAGGTGGCTGACTCACCGAATCCTTCCCTGGAAGAGCTGCGCGAGGCCGTGCAGCAAGCAGTGCAACAGGATAAGTTTCGCCGGTGATCGCGGACATGGAGGAACCCCGGTTTCGACACGCACCGGTCCAAGTCCATGTCTGATCGGAATGGAGCACTACTATGACTTATGGCACTCACCGTCCGGCCGCCGGTGAATCCGTCCCACTTCGAAGGTCCTGCAGCAGCGTCACTGCGGCGACTACCTGCCCCGCAAAGCGGGAGCGACTACAAGGGTCGCCCCTACAGGGCCCGCGCTATCGCGAGTTGCTCAGTCAGCAATATCCAGTGGCGGCGCTGCTCACGGGGGTGCTGCTGGTAACGGGGGGCTGCTCCCACGAGGAGGCTGGCAGCGCCGCCGCCGAGAGCGACAAAGTTGTGAATGTGGCAGTGACGAAAGTCGCGCGTGCCGACCTCTCACAGGGTCTGCGGATTGCCGCGGAATTCCGGCCCTTTCAGGAAATCGACGTTCACGCCAAGGTGGCCGGGTACGTGAAGCACATCGATGTGGATGTGGGCGACCGCGTGAAGAAAGGCCAAACGCTGGCCGTCCTCGAGGTGCCGGAACTCCAGGATGAACTCAACCAGGTGGCAGCCTCGGTACGCCAGAGCGAGCAGGAGGTGGACCAAGCCCAACACCAACTGAAGCGCGCCCAAGCGGACTACACCGTCGCCCACTTGACCTGCACACGGCTGCAAGGGGTCATGAAGACCCGTCCGGAACTCATCGCCCAGCAGGACGTAGACGATGCGCAGGGAAAAGATGAGGCAGCAGAAGCTCAGGTAGAAGGGGCGAAGGCGGGTTTAGCCGCCGCTCAGGAACATCTTCATGCAGCCAGCGCCAACCGCGAGAGAGTGCAAGCCTTGTTCAACTATACCAAGATCACTGCACCTTTCGAGGGTGTTGTCACTCGGCGATATGCTGACACAGGCGCGATGCTGGCTGCGGGCACAACATCCGAGCAACAGGCGCTCCCTCTCGTCAAGCTTTCACAGAACGGCTTGCTCCGCCTCGATATTCCCGTGCCCGAGGCCGACGTCCCGGGCGTGCGCTTAGGCAAGAAGGTCAGCGTGGAGGTGCAGGCTTTGAGCAAGGCCTTTGAAGGCACCGTCGCCAGGTTCGCCGACAAGGTGGACGATGCCACTCGCACCATGATAACGGAAGTCGATGTGTCCAATCCCCAGTTGGAGATCGTGCCGGGTATGTACGCTTACGTCTCCTTCCCAGTGATGGAGAAGAAGGACGTGTTGGCGGTCCCTATTCAGGCAGTTTCGCGTGAAGGGAACAAGGCCATCGCGTATCGAGTCAACAGCGAAAACCGGGTTGAGGTCCGGCCGGTCACGGTCGGTATCGAAACACGGAGCCAGATTGAGGTCCTCTCCGGGCTCTCGGAGGGCGACCGGGTGGTGGTCGGCAACACGAGCCAATTGCGGCAGGGTCAAATCGTCGCTCCGAAAATCGTGGAATTGTCGGAGGCGGAGGGAGGCAGCTAATGTCACGTTTCGCTATTCGCAACCCCTATTTCATTATCGTTCTCTGTCTTTTTGTGGTGGTGATAGGTCTTACCAGCCTGGTCCGCATGCCCGTAGATTTGTTTCCGGTCATCAATATTCCGGAAGTGGTGGTCGCAACGTTTTACAGCGGTATGCCTCCCGAGGAAATGGAAGGCAGCATTACCGGACGCTTCGAGCGCTTTTTCACGCTGGGAGCGGGAATCGACCACATGGAGTCCCGGTCGCTCGAGGGAGTGAGCATCATCAAGATTTTCTTCCAGCCGGGAACCAACGCCGATTCAGACGCCACCGAAATCTCCAACCTGGCCATGGCGGACCTGGGACGCCTTCCCAAGGGCACCCTGCCGCCCGTGGTGATGAAGTTTGACGCGTCGAGCCTTCCGGTGTGCCTTGTCACCTTGAAAGGCCAGGGGCTCTCAGAGGCGCAACTCCGCGACACCGGCCAATACGCCGTGCGCGACCAGTTGGCAACGGCGCGTGGAGCCTCGGTTCCTCCACCCTTTGGCGGCAAGTACCGCCAGATCATGGTCTACGTAGATCCTTTGAAACTCCAGGCTCATGGCTTGAGTGTGATGGACGTGGTCGATGCGATCAATAAGAACAACCTCATCCTGCCAGCAGGCGATGCCAAGATAGGCCCTTACGATTACGACATCTATACCAACAGTGAGATCGAGCATGTGCCGGACCTGAACAAGGTCCCGCTCAAGACCGTGCAAAATCGGTACGTCACGGTGGCTGACGTAGGTTCCGCCAAAGATGCTTCTACCATACAGCTCGGTATCGTCCGGGTGGGTGGGCAGCGATCAGTCTACCTCCCCATCATGAAGCAGGGTGGCGACACCAACACGATTGCCGTGGTTGATGCCGTCAAGTCGACTTTGCAGCGCCTCGTCGATGTGCCCAAGCAGCTCGTCACCAACGTGGTGTTTGACCAATCGGAGTTTGTGAAAAAGGCCATCAACACGCTTATCCACGAGGGCGCCACCGGGCTTCTACTCACTGGGTTGATGGTACTCCTGTTTCTGGGCAGCCTGCGGGGAACGGCGGCAGTGTTCCTTTCAATTCCGCTCTCGGCTCTCGCCGCAATCATTGCCCTGTATTTCGGAGGCAGCACGATCAACAGCATGATGCTGGCGGGCCTGGCCATCGTCTTTTCGCGCCTCATCGACAACTCGGTGATCGTGCTGGAAAACATCTTCCGCCATATGGAGCTCGGCGAGCCTCCCCCAGTGGCGGCGGAAAAAGGCGGGCAGGAGGTGAGCTTAGCCGTGCTGGCAGCCACCATCGCCAGCGCCGTCGTCTTCTTCCCGGTCACGTTCCTTTACGGGGTAGGCCGGTTCCTTTTCTCAGCCCTTGCTGTGGCCGTTGTGCTGGCGCTGTTCGCGTCTTATTTCATCGCCATGACGGTAGTTCCTTTGTTCTGCGCCAAGCTGATCAAGGGGGTTCAGCACGGGGCTGGGCAGGAAGGTAGGTCGGAGGACACATCAGGTCACGCAGGTAAGGCACGCCCATCTTGGGGCGCCCGCTTCAACGCTGCCTTCAATAAGAGATTCCATCAGATGCTGGACTGGTATGAGGCCAAGGTGGACCAACACCTGCTTCGACCCTGGGTGGTCGTGAGTGGCATTCTGGGTGTCTTCCTGGTGAGCCTGCTGATCCTTCCGCTGCTTGGCGTTGCCTTCTTTCCCCGCAGCGATGCCGGCCAATTCGTCATCAGCATGAAGGCGCCTAGCGGTACTCGCGTCGAGCTCACCGAAAAGTTGGTGGCGAAAGTGGAAGATATCGTTCATCAGGTGGTCGGTCCCCACGACCTGAAGCTGATCGTTTCCAACCTTGGAGTGGTTCCTGATTTCACCTCGATCTACACCGCCAACTCCGGACCTCACACGGCCACCATTCAAGTAGCTCTTAATGACGATCACAAGATCGGCAGCTACGAATACATGGACCGGGTCCGCAAGCAACTGGCCGCCGAGGTGCCTGAGGTCGACACCTTCTTCCAATCCGGAAGCCTTCAGGATGCCGTCTTGAACCAGGGCCTTCCTGCTCCCATCGATCTGCAGGTAAGTGGCCAGGACCTACACTCGACCTATAGAGTCGCAGCCGATCTGGCACGCAGAATCCGCAACCTGCGGGGCGTCAGTGAAGCATACATTCCGCAGGATATCGATTACCCCGCCCTTCAACTCCAGGTCGACCGGGTACGTGCAGGCGAACTGGGCCTCAGCCAGCAGGAAGTGGTGAACAACGTGATCACCGCGCTGACCTCAAATCAAATGATCGCACCGAGCTACTGGATTGACCCGCGCACGGGCAACGACTACTTCCTCACCGTGCAATACCCTGAAAGCGATATCAACAGCCTGTTCTCCCTTAAAGGCATTCCCATACGTTCGCCTTCTTCGAAAGAGCCTGCTTTTCTCGACCAGGCGGTCAAAGTTTCGAACTTCAAGGCGCCGACGGAAGTGGACCATTATCAGATCCAGAGAGTGATCGACGTCTACGTTAGCCCGACGACTGAAGATCTGGGCCGCGTGGCCAATGCCGTCGACAAGGTCACGGCGCGAACCCACCTGCCTGAGGGGGTTGGCTTGGTAATGCGCGGCATGGTAGAGGGCATGCGTCAGTCTTTCCGCAGCTTTGGTTTTGGACTCATCCTCGCCCTCGCCCTGCTTTACTTGGTTCTGGTGGCCCAATTCCGCTCCTTTGTCGATCCATTTCTGATTCTGCTCGCGGTCCCCACTGGGCTAACGGGCGTTCTGTTGCTCCTCTGGCTTACAGGGACCACGGTGAACGTCGTGTCGCTGATGGGCGTGGTCATGATGGTTGGAATCGTAACCTCCAACAGCATTCTGATCGTGGAATTTGCTCATCACCTCGAGGCAGAGATGTCCGTACGCGACGCCGTGGTCACTTCCTGCCGCATCCGCTTGCGGCCGATTCTGATGACTTCCCTCGCCACGATCTTCGGACTGATTCCCATGGCACTGAAACTCGAGACCGGAAGTGAGGCCTACGCCTCCCTAGGACGCGCGATTATTGGCGGCCTGGTGGTCTCGGTGGCTCTCACTGTGTTCATTGTTCCCGCCGCGTACCTCCTCGTGTATCGCAACAAAAAGGGCCACAGCGAGCCGCCTGCCCAACCTCTGGAGGCGCAATGACCAAACGAGTCTCATTGATTGTTCTGCTGGCCGCTCTGGGCTGGAGGATTTCTTCGAGCCTGGCCCAAACGCCCCCGACCCTGACTTTAGTGGAAGCGAAGGCGATCGCACTCAAGAACCATCCCCAAGTGCTTGCCGCGCAACTGACGGCCCTGGCGTCCTATCAGATGGTGAGAGAAATCCGTTCCGCGTATTTTCCCATCCTGTCCGGGAACGTGTCGGGTGCAGCGGCAAGTCCGAACATCCGGATCGGAGCAGGATTCTTTACCAATCCGCGCATCCTCTCGCGCTTCGCCCAGGGAATAACTGTCTCGCAGCTCATTACGGACTCGGGCCGTACTCCGAACCTCGTCCAGAGCTCCCGGCTCCAGGCGCGCGCCGAGGACGAGAACGCGCAAGCCACGCGTTATGATGTCCTCTTCCGTGTCGTGGAGGCTTACTTCGGCGCCCTGCGGGCGCAGGTGCTCGTCAAGGTGGCGCAGGAGACCGTGGCGGCTCGGCAGTTGGTTGTGGACCAGGTGACGGCACTCGCCCAAAGCAAGCTCAAGTCCCAACTTGACTTGAGCTTCGCCAACGTGAATCTGGCAGAGGCCAAACTCTTGCTTATCGGGGCGCAGGATAACCTGGACAAGTCCTTTGCCGAGCTTTCCCGGGCTCTGGGACTGCAGCAGGAGCAAAGATACACCTTGGTCGAAGAACCGCTTCCGTCTCCCGCGCCCCCCGACTCCAACCAACTGGTTCAGGAAGCGATGAACCAACGGCCTGAATTGCTGAGCGAGCGATTCACCCGTGACGCAGCCTACAAGTTTGAGAAGGCTGAGCGGGATCTTTCCTACCCCACTGTGAGCCTGGCGGGAGCGGCAGGTTTCATGCCCGAGGTATGGAATCCCACTCCTACCTCCCCAATTCCCAATTACTTCGACGGTGCAGTCATTAACCTCCAGATTCCTGTGTTCAATGGCCATCTTTTCGCCGCGCGAAGGGCCGCCGCCAGTCTCAAGGCGCAGGCCGAAGACCAGAAACTTCGCGATCTCGAGGACACTATCGCTCGCGATGTAAGGTCAGCCTGGGCTGATTCCACCACCGCTTATCAGCGCCTTAGCGTAACGGACCAATTGCTTCAACAAACTAACCTCGCGCTCGACCTCGCCCAGTCCCGTTATCAACTAGGCCTGGGCTCGATCGTTGAACTCAGCCAGGCGCAGCTCAATCAGACGCAGGCGCAGATTGAACAGGCCAGCGCCAAGTATGAATACCAGTCCCAGGCTGCCTTGCTGGAGTATCAGACGGGCTCGCTGCAATGACTGACCCAGGCCTGGGTTTGAAGAACTCACGGAAGTAATGCGTGCCTCGTCGGTCCACGTTTCGCGTTTCCACAACTCAACACGACCAAGGGACCTCGCTGATCTCAGTGAGTGCTATGCGGCTCAGCCCAAAGTTCGTCCCAACTACGTCGTCAAGGAAAGGGGCTGTTTGATTTAACGTTCGAAGTCGCGATTCAACTGCCTTGCCAAGCCTTTGGGATGGTAAACCCAGCGTAATTTCGGATATCGTTGATTACGCGCGAGGTTCCGGCTTTGGGGGTTTATTTCGCTACGAGAATGAGCGAAGCGCTCTGGAGTGCGGCAGCTTGCTACCGCCAGCTTGCCGGCCGTCCAGTGTGCCGTAGCTTGGGAAGCGCGGCCCGCGCGTGGTGGGTCAGTTTGATGTAGAGGCGGGGTCTACTACGCCGCCACGCGGCGAGGTAAACTAGCCGCTTCCGGGTAAACTAACCCGCTACCGGCCGCGAGCCAGCGCGCGGGATCAAAGCGGTAGCAAGCTACCGCACTCCAGAGCGTCTGCTACGCGTAAATCCGCGGCTGCGTCATCGTGGCTGCGAGTCCAACAAGCCCTGCATAAGGGTTTGCAGACGCGAATAGGATTGCATACCGACCAGCTTGGCGCCCTCAAATTCCTTA
>DATJKY010000106.1:0-3918 GCA_035490955.1 Terriglobia bacterium
ACCGGCGTCGGCCTGCTGGTTGAGGCCGTCATTAATACGGCCAAGAAAGGCGGGGAGCTGAAGTTGGCCAGTCTTCCCAAACTGATTCGTGGCGTTCTCATGGTCCACAAGCTGCTGCAGGCGTTCGAGGTCTACGACAACGAAGAGCAAGCTCTCGCCAGCTTCACGCAGCCGGCCTGAAGGGGACACCGAATAACCTGCAAGCAATTAGTACAACGCAGAGCCGCAACCAAAACGAGATCCTCCCTGCAGCTAACCTGAGAATCTTCGTGGGTGCGAGGATTCTTCGAGACATGATTCAACACCAAGGCACCAAGACACTAAGAAACCCAAGGCGAGGACAGAGCCACACCTGCAGCAAAAGGGCAAGGCGATTCGGTGCGCTACCTGGGCGAGTTCTTTTGGCTTTGCTCCTCCTTGGTGACCTGGTGTCTTGGTGTTGAAAATACATGCCTTGGTTGTGGCTCTACCGCGTTGCGTCCTGTGTATTACTAAGGGCCAGCTTCTTCGCAAGGCGAAGAAAAGCAGATCCTTCGCTGCGCTCAGGATGACTGTCATTCCGAGTGCAGTGCAGCGGAGCGAGGAATCTGCTTTTGGGTGCGGCCTTGGCCCGCGTTGTGTGCGAACCGCCGGGAAAGGGAAACCGATGACTGCGACCAAGAGGAAAGTTCTGCTGCTGATGGCGACCCTGATGGCCACTTCTTCACTCCGAGCTCAGAACAACAACCTGATGCCCCAGCCCGCGGAAGTCTCGTACGCACAAGGCAGGCTGCCCGTCAATGGCAATTTTCGTGTTGCTCTGGCCGGATACACGGAGCCGCGGTTACAGCGGGCTGCCGCGCGGCTTCTCGGTCGTCTCTCGGCGCAAACGGGAATCCCGCTCGGCGAGGCCCTGGAGAGCGAAGCGTCGAAGGCAACGCTCGAGATCCAATGCGACCACGCTGGCGAAGCGGTGCAGTCGGTGAAGGAAGATGAGTCTTATAAGCTCGAAGTAACGCCACAACAGGCGCGGCTCACGGCGGCGACTCCGGTCGGCGTGCTGCGTGGCATCGAGACGTTCCTGCAACTCGTTGATCTGGACGCGCAAGGGTTCGGCGTTCCGGCGGTAGGCATCAACGACAGCCCGCGCTTTCCCTGGCGAGGCTTGATGATCGACGTCTCACGCCACTGGATGCCAATCGAGGTCCTCAAGCGCAACCTCGATGGTATGGCGGCACTGAAGCTCAGCGTCTTCCACTGGCACCTGTCCGACAACCAGGGGTTCCGCGTCGAAAGCAAGGTCTATCCCAAGTTGCAGGAAATGGGGTCCGACGGCAACTATTACACTCAGGAACAGGTGAAGGAGATCATTGCCTACGCGCGCGACCGCGGCATTCGGGTGGTCCCGGAGTTTGACATGCCGGGCCACTCCACGGCTTGGTTTGTGGGCTATCCGGACCTCGCGAGCGCGCCTGGTCCCTACACCATCGAGCGACACTGGGGCATCTTCGATCCGGCCATGGATCCCACCCGCGAGGAGACTTATACCTTCCTCGATGCCTTCATCGGCGAGATGGCCTCGCTCTTCCCCGATGAGTATTTTCACATCGGCGGCGACGAGGTGAACGGCAAGCAATGGAACCACAATCCGCGCATCCAGGCGTTCATGCGTGAACACGGCATCAACGACGCCACTGCCTTGCAGTCCTATTTCAACACCCGCCTCTTGCCCCTGGTCGTGAAGCATGGCAAGAAACCGGTAGGTTGGGACGAAGTGCTGCAGCCCGGCGTACCGAGGGACGTCGTGATACAGTCCTGGCGCGGGCAGGAGTCGCTCGCGGCGGCGGCCCGACAGGGCCACATGGGCATACTTTCGAACGGCTATTATCTCGACCTGATGTTCCCGGCCTCCCGGCACTACCAGGTCGACCCCTTGGAGGGCGCCACCGCGCATCTCGCCCCGGAAGAGAAGGTGCGCATCCTGGGCGGCGAGGCCTGCATGTGGTCAGAGTTCGTCACGCCGGAAAATGTCGACTCGCGCATCTGGCCGCGCACCGCTGCGATTGCGGAAAGGTTGTGGTCTCCGCAGCAGGTGAAGGACGTGGATTCGATGTATCGGCGCCTGGCCGCCGTCAGCCGTAACCTGGAATGGCTGGGTTTGACCCCTCGTCAGAGCCGCACGTTGATGCTTGAGCGGCTGGCAGGCATGCAACCGTTTGAGTCCCTGCGTACCCTGGATGACGTCCTCGAGCCCGTGAAGGAGTATGCGCGCGAAGGGGCGCGCGAGTATTCGAGCTTCACGCCCCTTAACCGGCTGGTGGATGCCACGCCCCCGGAAAGCGACCGGGCGCGCGAGTTCGCACGGCTGGCGGATAAACCAAGAGCCAAGAAGGACGAGATCCGCAGGCAACTCACCCTCTGGCGCGACAACAAGGCCGCGCTTGTGCCGCTCATCCAGCGCTCCGCACTGCTCGAGGAGGCTCAGCCTTTGGTGGAGGACGTCTCGGCTCTCGCCGTCGCCGGGCTCGAGGCTCTGGACTACCTGGATAGCGGCCGACCCGCACCGCAGGCCTGGGTGAAGGAGCAGGAGGCCCTGCTCGACCGTGCCACCCGGCCCCGCGCCGAGTTGCTCATCATGATCGCGCCATCCATCCGCAAACTCGTGGAGGCAACGCAGCAGGCTACGCGTTGACGGCGCCAGAGTTGCAGGCAGCACGTCCTCCAGGCCTTAGTCTAATCAGGCTGCTGCTGAGCGCAGCGAAGCATCTGCTGTTGTTCGTTGAAAACAAACAAAAAGCGAATCCCTTGCTTCGCTCTGTGGCCGACCCGGATGCGAAATGTCAAAGGAGCGCGACAACCTGCCCTGCTGATAACCGACTGCTGCGGTGAATTGGTGAATAGGGCGGTCAAGTCCTACGACTCTTCACTCACGGCGAGATCGAACGCCTCACGCAAAAACGGGATGATCGTGCGGAGGTCCTGGGTGGTTCGGACCACTGCGACGTGCGAGACGCGGTTGTCGCCCTGCACGATTTTGATAAAGTAGGGTGCCCTGGCCTTGCGACCCAGGTGAACCACCACTCGCAGCGCATCCCGCATCACCGTCAGGTCCGCAAAGATGCGTGTCGTTCGGAACAGCGCGTACCGGTTACGCGTTACTACCTCCACGGCGCCAAGCCCTTTACGGTGGTCTCGAGTCTCCGGTAGAGATCGGAAAGTGCCCGTGGCCTATTTTTGAGCAGGGTAGCACGGCTGCCTACCCCGCACGCGTGGCGTTGATTGGCCTGACGAAAAGTCCGATCACACCTCGGACATACCCAAGTCATAAAGCTTTTACAAAACGCGAGCGCACATCTGTCAAGGTTCGTTATTGACATGTGGGGTCTTGACAGGCCCCGGCCTGACGGCACGCTTGCGCCGTGCAAGGTGCCCCTTCGTTAGGCCTCCTGACCCGCCAAGCAGGTCACGCAGTCCTGCCGAAAGCTCGGGCTCGGGGTGACGTGATCGGGCTTTTGTCATTTCACCTTAATCATCACCACGCCATGCTTGGGCACCGAGGCGGTGAAGTGATCCTGGAAGGAGCCTAGGTCTTTACGACCCCACAGGTCGCGGATTGTGGCGGAACCGCTGACGCCGATGTCGCGGAAGTCTAGGCTCACGGGATTCATCGATTCGCCGCGGTTAAAGAGGCCCACCACCTGGCTGCCATCCGCGAGCGGCTTCGCCCACACCTCAAGCGGTCCCACCTGGCTAATCCGGTGGCCCTCAACGCCTTTGGGGTCCTGGTCCACGGCGACGACCTCGGGATTGGTGAGAATCCCCAAGGTGGCTTGAGTCATTTTGGAGAGGTCGTTGCCGGCGAGCAGCGGCGCGGCCAGGATGCACCACAAACTCATGTGGGTAAGATACTCGTCTTTGGTCATTTTGCCGTTGCCGACC
>DATJKY010000107.1:0-9785 GCA_035490955.1 Terriglobia bacterium
TTCTCGGGAATCAGCAGGCGGTCTGGTATGTGGTGCTCGCCAACAAGGAATTCGTCGATACGGCCGCGTATCTCCCATTCAGCCAGGCAGCGTCGAAGATCACTCTCTGCACCGGCTGCCGTTTGGTAGCGTTCCTCGGGAGTCTTGGCCAGGAGCTTCATTACAATTGCCGACACAGAGCTCGACAATTGCCGACACAGAGCTCGGTACATTCTTCACTCGTTCCCCCGGTGGCACTGGCCGCCTTGCGATGTGACAATGCGTCCATTCCATCGGATCCGAACCGGCAAAGGGAACAGTGCCGGTAAGCATTTCGTAAAGCGTGACGCCCAGGGAGTAAAGATCACTACGGGAATCGATCGGCCGATTCGTTCGCCCAGTCTGTTCGGGCGCCATGTAGGCCAGCGTTCCGGCGATGAATTCGGGAGGTTCGGGCGACTGTCGCTCGCGTGGAAGGCGGGAAGCGATTCCGAATCCCGTGAGCCAGACCTGAGCAGTTGCGGAGTCAACCAGGACATTGGCAGGCTTCACGTCTTTGTGGATCAGCTCTCGCTTGTGTAACTCGCTGAGTGTGGTTGCGAGACCGATGGCCAACGGCAAAAACTGCCTCATTTCCATAGGCCCTTGAATCAGGCGATTGAGAGGCTCACCTCTCGGGTCCTGGAGCACAAGCACTGTCCGGTCGTTGTATTGGGGTAGAACCAGGGGCAACGCTGCCCACGCTGCATCCAGTTCACTCCTGAACGAATGTTCGTGCTCTAGCTTCTTGAGCGAGTAAAGCGTGGGGTGTGTTGAGACGGGTGCTAACAGGAGAACAGATGGCAGGTCTGCTTGATTCCGGTGCCGGCCCCGGTACAGGATGAACTGCTCATCCTCGCGGAGGGGTTCGAGCATGTATTCTGAAAGCTCCACGACGGTTCTCCTCCCCTCCTCCTCGGGAGTTATCCGAGAACCGGCTAACGAGGGCAATGCGCAATTATCCTCTCGAATTCGTTCAGTTGGTCAGCGAGCATTCTCGCCAACTCATTGGGCTCTCGAGACGCAGCAAGGAGCCCCGCTTAGGCGAAGCGCGGCTTCATGACGTTGCGCGTTGTCCGCCACCGGCTTTCGGAGATCAGTGCTCATTTTGACGGAGCCCACCTCCCGGATCGTTGGGAGAGTTTATCCCACAAGAGATTATAGTCAATGAACCCCTAAGGTCGCAGTCTCGAAGACCCTCCCGCCCGGTCACTGTCCCGTCTGAAGAGTCAACGAGCGATTGACAGTTTGAACAGCCAAATATGTCGGCGACGATCGGAACTTCGCTGACGTATGCGACCTCGTCGAGCCCCCTCACCCGCCCTCGTTCCTCGCGCACCCTCTCCCGCAAGGGAAGACCGTTGCTGGGGAAGTGAGGTGAGGGGTGGGTGCTGTTCCCGGTGGGCGCTGCCCCTGGCCATCCCCTGCAGGGCTGGGGCACGTGCTGCGGCACTATTCGATAAGATTCTTATGTCCAACAAGATACAAGTTCCTCCATCCGCAATGTTAAGAGATATCATCCGAAACCGTCATGGTGGAGTTCAAAATGGGAAAGTGTGTAGGAAAGTAACACTTTTTGGATATTGGCGGGATTTCGACTTTTTTTCCACAGCCCAACGAACTGAAAAAATGTCACTAAAAATTTTGTGTCTCACTGGTCTCACTGGTCTCCACAGTCTCATTTTGTCGTGTCATCCTGAAAAGATGGGGAAAAGGGGAAATGGCAAACGGGGAAACGGGACCTGAAAGATGGGGAAAGGGAAAATGGCGAAACGGGGGAAACGGGATCTTCTCTTCACCATTTCCCCATTTGCCCCTTTTCCATTCTGACAAGGAGATACAACATGCCCATCAAAACTCGAAAAGTGACGCCTCGGATGGCTGAGGAACGAATCGCAAGAACGCCCAGAAATCGACTGGGCCGCGCACCCCGGAGGGGAAGCAACGTGTGGCTTATAACGCCCTCCAGCACGGCTTCTATGCCAAGCCCTCGCTGCGCTTCATGCTGGCGACGGGCGAAGACCCCAAGGAGCTCGAGCAAATCCTCACCGGTCTGGTGGAATCGTTTCATCCCTTCACCCCTGCCCAGCAGATGTTGGTGGAGGACTTGCAGCAGAGCGCTGGAAGAATCCACGTAAACTCCTTGCCGTCCACCCGCTCCAGCAGCAACTGCAGGGTTTCAGGATCCTGCTCTACACCATCAACCCTCCCTGCGGCGCAACTTCCTGTGCAACCGCTTCGGCGAGGCCCTCAAAAAGGAGCCGGACGAGCTGGACTACCTGAAGTTGCGAATGACGGTGATGGATGAGTTGATCGAGTGGAACCACAAGTACCAGACCTATATGCGGCGCTACATCGAGGTGACCCCGGCACGTCGGGATCTCTGCTTTGCGCCCACGGCGGACCATTGGAAGTTGCTGCTGCGGCAGGAGGAGAGCCTGCACCGACAGATCGAGCGCAAGACGCGGTTGCTTTGGGCGATGCAGGAAGAGGACCGGCAGCGGAAGCAGGACCCGCAGTGGCAGGAGATCGTGGCGCAAGCAGCGGAGACCCGACAAATCCAGGCACGGGACCAGGACGCCAAGTTGGCCAAGAACGTGGACGACGCGGTAATGGAGATTGTGAAGAAATTCAACGAAATTCAGGAACAAAGCCGTCAAGCAGCTGAAAAGAAGGGGCGGCTACGGGAGAACAGGGGTCGGGGGCCAGGCGTCCGGGGCCGAAAGACAGGGGTCAAGGGCCGGGGATCAGTGGTCAGAAGAGAGCGAAACAGTAGAGTTAGCCGTTGGGAGTACCGACGAGGACCCCTCGGAGCCCGTTGCGGGGGCGGACCAGCCGGCCGAACAGCCGAGAAGCCCTGAACAGGCTGGCAGGAAGGCGGAAAATCGAGCGTGAAGGGAGCTTGAGCGGGCAAGGTGTGCCTCAGCATTCCGGATTTGAGATTCAGGAGTCCGGATTCGGCGTTCGGGACTCCGGGTTCGGGATTCCAGAGTCCAGAACAGAGATTTCAAGTGGCGAAGTCAAACGCCAAAGGGCAAATGGGGGCAGAACACAATTTCCATTCGAGGGAGTTGGTAATGACTCAGATTGTGACAGTTGGACTATCCCCGGAAATCATGGAGCACCTGGAGCGACGGCTGGGTGAACAAGGGATCAGGGCGGCCCAGAGCGGCGATGAAGCCCTTCAGCTGTTAGCCGGGGAAGGGTCGCCAGTGTTGATTCTTGACCACAGCGCTGCGAGTGATGAGTTTTTGGGGAAGATCCAAGGAAACTCGCGACTGGCGCAGACCCGGGTGGTGTATTGCCTGGTGGCGTCCCAGCCGGGACTGGCGGGCACACTGGTCAAAAACTTCGGGGTCCATCGGGTGTTGTTTCACCCCCTTGACTTGGAGGAGCTCTGCCGAGAAGTGGCGTCGATTCTCGGTGTGTCTCTGCTTTCTGAACGAGCGATTGAGGTGGAGGAGAGCGAGAAAATCCTCGCGGCAGTTGGGAGCGCCTGGGGGCGCCTTGCTCCAGTCGTCGCGCAGCGCCTGAACGTTTTGGAGCAGGCCCGCCTCGCCTTGCTGGAGAACAAACTGAGCCCGGACCTGCGCGTGCGCGCTGAGCGCGAAGCCCACAATCTCGCGGGTCTGCTTGGGACGGTGGGCTTTGAGGCCGGTTCTCGCTTTACGCTGGAAATGGAGCACATCCTGCAGCGCGGCACGCAACAGAGCGAACTCAATACCTGGCGCTTTTCCCACTTGGTGGTGGCGCTTCGCCTGGAACTGGAAAAAACCCCGGCGAGCGTAGGACGCGAGTACCCGCCGGCTGACCAATTGCCCTTGCTTCTCATCGCCGGACCCGACCCGGAACTGGCTGAGAGACTGGCGGTGGAAGCGGTTAGTCGCGGAATGCGCGTGGAAACCGCAGCCGGACTGGATGCGGCGGCGAGCGCCGTCGCCACAGCAGTGTCCAACGTGGTCTTGCTTGACCTGGCCTTTCCCGAGGGGCCGCAGCAAGGCCTGAAGTTATTGGCGGAACTCTCTCACCGCACACCACCGGTACCCGTCCTGGTGCTCACCGCTCACGACTGTTTCACGGACCGAGTGGAGGTAGCCCGCTGCGGGGGCAGCGGCTTCCTGCCCAGATCCCTAGCCCCTGACCAGATACTGGAAGCAGTCGCAGAACTCCTGCAGCGCCTCCGCGCCCGAGATACCCGGGTGATGGCAGTGGACGACGATCCCTCTACCCTGCTCGCGCTGCGCGCTTTGCTCGAACCTCGAGGCATCGTGCTTACCACCCTTGACGATCCTCTCCGTTTCTGGGAGCTGTTTGTGGAGTCTTCTCCCGACTTGCTCTTACTGGACGTAGAAATGCCCCATCTGGCTGGGATTGAGCTGTGTCGTGTAGTGCGCAACGACGCTTCCCGAGCCGCGGTGCCGGTGATCTTCTTGACGGTTCACACGGACTCCGAAACCGTTCACCGCGTCTTCGCCGCCGGGGCTGACGATTTCGTGAGCAAACCCATTGTCGGCCCGGAACTACTTACGCGGATCTCTAATCGTTTGGAGCGCAGCCGTCTCCACCGCAGTGCTGCTGAAATCGATCCTCTCACCGGGGCGGCTAACCGTCGAAAATCGGCTGCCGTGCTGGAACAGTTCCTGCGTCTGGCCGAACGATACGGGCAACCCCTGTGCGTGGGCGTGATAACCCTCGACCGCTTCCGGGAAATCAACACTCAATACGGTCACGCCGCTGCCGACGAAGTGCTGCGCTGCGTCGGCCAACTGCTCAAGCGCACCTTCAGGAGTGAGGACATCGTCGGGCGCTGGGGAGGAGGAGAGTTTGTTGCCGGGATGAATGGCTTGAGCCGCTACGACGGAGTCCAGCGTCTGGCCGAGGTCTTGGAAGCCCTCCGTTTGGAGCGCTTCAGTTCGGCTGCGGGAACTGAATTTGGTGTGAGCTTCAGCGCGGGTATCGCGGAATACGCGGAGGACGGCGCCGATCTTCAAGCCTTATATCAGGCCGCCCAGGAAACCGCCCGTCAAGCGACGGCGGCCGGAGGCGACCGCGTGCTACCCGTAGGATGGAACCCCGACGAGCAGCGGAATCTCAGCCGGGTCGACGTAGCGGTGGTGATGGCTGATGAAGCCGAAGCGAGCGTTCTGCTTAGTTCTCTTCGGACGCGCGGCTACCGAACGCAGTGGTTGCGCAACGGGAAGCAAGCCGCGAAAAAGCTGGGCGGGTCTGCGCCCAGGCTGAAGGCCCGCGCCATCGTGCTGGACGCCCACGTGCCGGGATTCGATGGGATGGAGTTGCTGAGGCACTTGGCAGGGGGCGGGATTCTGCGGCGCAGCCGGGTGATCATGGTGACGGCGCCCTCAGTAGAGGACGAAGTTGCTGTCGCCCTGAAACTGGGGGCCTTCGACCACGTAGCCAAGCCCTTCAGTATTCCTGTGCTAGTACAGCGTGTCCGGAGGGCGCTGGAGGCTTGGACCGGTAAAGAAGCCAACTCGGCTTGACGTTTTCCCATCCAACCGGAAAGTAAACGTTCTTGTCTTCGAAGGCGCTGGAGTGGTTTTGAGATCAGGAGCGTTGTTTCTCGGTGGAGGCCAAAATATATGAAGAAGACTCTGCTGGTGTTTCTCGCACTCGGATTCTGCTCGACGTTGGTACGAGCGAAGCAGCCGTCGAATCCGCCCAATTTCTCGGGTAATTGGGCTTTGGATTTTAGCCAGACGAAGAGCACCCCTGCAGGCCTGCAAAACTACAGCA
Organism: Terriglobia bacterium; assembly: GCA_035490955.1. Classification (GTDB taxonomy): domain Bacteria; phylum Acidobacteriota; class Terriglobia; order UBA7540; family UBA7540; genus DATJKY01. The sequence continues at coordinate 5,773 of DATJKY010000107.1, forward strand.
TGGTTGTGAACCAGGACCAGCAGGAACTCAAAGTGCAGACGTCCCTCCAAGGCGATTTGCAACCCGCACAGAGCGACACATCTGGTTATCCGGGAGGCTCGCCGGGGGGCTATCCCGGCGGGAGAGGGGGCATGGGCGGGGGTATGGGCATGCCCGGGCGCGGTGGCGTCATTATGCCTGGGGGCGGAATGCCTCGTGGTGGGGGAATGCCAGGCGGTGGGGGAATGCCAGGTGGGGGGGGAATGCCAGGCGGTGGAGGCGGAGGGCGCGGCGAGGGGCGAGGGAGCGTTGCCGCTTACGAGGTCTACCCCGCAAGCGCGGTCTACCAGCTCGATGGCAGTGCATCAACTGCGCAGCTTGGTGACCGGGAGCAGACTGAAGCGACATCGAGAGCCGAAGTGGAGAAGAGCGGCGAAGTACTGAAGCTCTCCCTGGTGGGAAACGAAAACTCGGGCCAGAGAGGCAGCAAGATTCAGGTAAAGGAGGAGTGGAGACTCTCCCAGGACGGGAAGTCTCTGAAGGTCGACCGGAGCGTGAAGTCTCCTGAAGGCTCCGGCACTGTGCACCTCGTGTTTATGAAGAGGGAAGGTGATTCAAGCGGCGGTGCCACCCAGGAGCCCCGATGATAACAGGATTGAAGCCCGGTTGGCGACGGATCTGCCTTCTGCTTCTGCTCCTAGCAGTTCCTCTTCTTCTCCCAGGTTGGCCGATAGGCGGCCAGCAGCAGCCCACCATGTCCGTCGACGTCAGGGTAGTGAACGTGTTTGCTACCGTACGCAACAAGCACGGAGAAATCGTCCCCAACCTGACCAAGGATGACTTCACGTTGGAGGAAGACGGCCGTCCACAAGCGATTCGCTATTTCACACGGGAGACGGATCTTCCTCTGACTCTGAGTTTGCTGGTGGACACAAGCATGAGCCAGAGTCGCGTCTTAGACCAGGAACGGAGCGCCAGCGCGACCTTTCTGGACCAAGTGTTACGCCCCACCAAGGATGTGGCCTTTGTGATTCACTTTGACCGGGAAGTGGAGCTTCTGCAGGACGTCACTGCTTCCCGCCAGAAGTTACAGGCCGCCCTTGAGTTGCTCGAGACTCCGCAATTCACCCGGCGTGTCGCCAACAATTCGCCCGGCTCCTGGCCCGGCTCGCATCAAAGGGGCGGCGGCACTCTGCTTTATGATGCAGTCTACCTGGCGTCGAACGAAGAGATGATGAAGCAGCAAGGCCGCAAGGCGCTCATCGTCCTTTCCGATGGGGTAGACACCGGCAGCCAGGAGACTCTAGCCAGCGCCATTGAAGCGGCCCAGCGGGCTGACACGCTGGTCTATTCCATCCTATTTGCCGATGACCAGGCGTACGGACACTGGGGAGGGCTTGGTGGCGGTTACGGTGGGGGCGGAATGGGCCGGCACGGTGGCGGATACCCGAGATATCCCCAACCAACGCGGCCGGATGGCAAGAAAATCCTGGAGCGACTCTCCAAACAAACGGGCGGTCGCCTTTTTGAAGTTTCCAAGAAGCAGTCGGTGGAGCAGATCTACGACCAGATTCAGCAGGAGCTGCGCAATCAGTACAGCCTCGGTTACACCCCTGACAGGACGGGGACCACAGTGGGCTATCACACCATCCGTGTTACGACCAAACAGAAAGATGAAGTCGTGCAGACAAGAGATGGGTACTACGCAGAGCGATAGACGATGAGACCAGTTAAAGCAAGCGACACCCCACCTCCGGGCTTGCCGTGTATCGGCCTGCAGCCCCATGTAGAGAAAGGGTAGAGTTCCCTACAGGACACTCCGCGCTGGCGACGGCGGCGACTCAGCGGCCAGATGAAGCGGCCTTTGCCTGATCGGCACGAACTAGTGGCACGTCCACCACATGCTCCGCGAGGAACCACACTTGCAGTTCGTTCCTGCGGATTACCTGGCTCACCAGCAGATCGTTTGTCCCGTCATCTCCGGCTTCATCAGCTTGCCGGGCCATGGTGTGAGCTTCTTTCAGGAGGAATTCGTGCGCCTCGAGAAGGCGGGAAATTTGAACGGGTGCCTCTTCCCGTCCGCGGGGCGGACGCGGGATGATGGTTGTTTCGGCCACGTCGGCCGCCATCGCCAAGCTGATCCCACCCAGGATTTGGATGCGCTCGGCGATAGCGTCCACCAGTTCGTCCTGCTCGTCGTGATGCTTGTCAAAGAGCAGATGGAGTTGGTAGAAGGTATGCCCTGCAACCTGCCAGTGGTGCTTTTTGTATAGATCGCGTAGCGTCATCGTATCGGCAAGGATTTGGTTCAAGTTCTCGACGCTGGCCGCGCAGGTCTTCTCGTCCAAAGCAATTGGCAACTTCGCGATTTTGCCATAAGGCTGAATTTCCCGAGCGTTCTGGTGCAGGATGGGCTTTGCTCGCTCTGCACCGGTCTCAAGCTCACTGTAACCGGCACTGCGCTTATCGGTTTTAGCAGCCATGGGTGCGTTGCCTCCATTGTGTTTTTACCTTCGACTACCCCACCTTATCATAATCATACCTAGATGCATTGCTTGGATTAAGACTTTCGATCCAAGAATGACGGTGGGCATCGTTGGCAGGATTGCCGCTCCTTCGGCGGGGCAAAGAGTCTGTGTGAAACCCGAGTTTGCTTCTCGAAGAGGCCGGCTTCAGCCGAGCGCCTTGTTGAAGAGATTGTGCCGGCCTTACGGTCGCTACGCCTTGCTAGCGCCCTACCCAGCAGCAGCAACGCACGACTCAACGGGCTGGTTCCTATTGAAAACAAACCGAAAAATCACCTTGACAAATTCAAGCTTGTGATTTATACAGTTGTTTTAATCGCTGGTTTGGATCGCCATGGCAACTACCCGTGCTATCGCCAACCTCGAAACGCGTCAGCGCCTGCTGAACGTAGCCGCCGAGCTCTTTGCGGAGCACGGTTTCGGTCATGTCACCGTTCGCGAAATCTGCCAAGTAGCCGGGGCAAACGTGGCTGCCGTGAACTATCACTTCAGGGACAAGCTGGGTCTTTACAAGGAGGTAGTGGAAATGGCCGCGAACGCGATAAACAGAAGCAAAGTGGACGTCATCGAGGCCGCTGAAGGATTGGCGCCCGAAGATCGGCTTCGCACCTACATCCGACTTACTCTCCACCGCTTGCTCGATCCGGAAGAAGACTCCTGGATGGAGAAGCTCATCGCCCGCGAAATGATGGACCCCACGCCGGCCCTCGATCTGATCGTTGAGAAGGGCATTAAGCCTACCAGCCAGCGCCTGGGCCGAATGGTGGCTGAGCTTCTCGGTACGCCCCTCGACGATGCGAGAGTCTGGCAGTGCTTCCTGAGCATCCAGGCACAGTGTCTGTTCTATAAGTCGGGAAAACCTATCAGCGTACGGATGAGTCCGCCGGGGTTCAGGTACACGCCGGAGATCATTGACGGCCTGGCTCATCATATCGCGGAGTTCTCGCTCGCCGGGATACGTGCCATTGCCGCGCTGAAGCCACAGCCCACGGAGTGGAAGCTATGACCGCCGTCGCGCTTGAGCAGGAAGTGTTCGACAAGCTCTACCGCGAATTTCACCCTCGCGTGCTGGCCATTTGCCGCCAGATGCTGGGTTCGCTCGAACAGGCCGAGGACGCAGCCAACGATGTTTTTACGCGGTTGCCAAGCGCTATGCGAAGCTATGACCCTGGTCAATCCTTTGCACGCTGGATTTCGCGCGTATCGACCAATCATTGTGTTGACCTTCTGCGCAAGCGCCAAGCAGAGCATCGCGTTCTGGAGCCCGCAAGCCGGACTTCACCGGAACCCGCCGCGTCCACCAAGTCGCCTCTCAGCGAGCTGCTCTCCAAGGAAGAGGCTAGTGCCCTCGGTGACGCGCTGTTCCGCCTGCCGGAACGCTACTTCGTGCCGCTGGTGATGCACTACTTCAGCGACCTCAGCTACAACCAGGTCGCCGAATCACCCGGTACCACCCGGGCCACAGTGGCCGTGCTTATTTTTCGCGGCAAGCAGAAGTTGAGACGAATC
>DATJKY010000108.1:0-13055 GCA_035490955.1 Terriglobia bacterium
GAAAGAAGCTGCTGAACCCTCCCTCATGGAGCGCTTATCCGGTGACTGAAATGGCGTGGAGACTTCGCCTCGCGCCCTTTCCTGGCGGGCTGCTTGACATGAGCCGTTACGCCTGGGTGGCCGATAATACGCGCCTGAAGCAGGTGTTCGGATACTCACCGCGCCTCACATCCATACAGGCGCTCGAAACCTTTGTCGCCGCACAGCGCTCCTAACCCTGAACCGCGCGATATCCTGGCTTCGCGACGTCGCTTTCCGCGAGCTCCTGGACTCAATTGGCCGGCGAACGATGGGCGGGCATGCAGGTTGGTCGTAAGAAGCGTGAGAGAAGGAACGACGACGGTCGCGCGCCATGCAAAATTCGATCTTGCGGCGTGTGTGCAAGGGGTCATAACTGCTGGCACCACTTTCTTCAACACTTTTAACAGCCCACGGTCAGGAAAAGCACTGAACGTGGCTACCAGGTCAGAAGTTGTCAATCATCCACACGTTCGCATCCGCGCTCACGCCCCACATGGTGAGGTGACGGCCATCGGGAGCGGGTATTCCAAAGGTTGTGCCGGGCTGCGGCTCGTGCCATATCGGTTGCGCATTGCCGCTCAGGTCGATGTGCAGCAGCGTGGCGCCGCCCGGTCCCCAGGTGCCTACAAACACGCTCCTGGAATCCGGCGCCCAATCAAGAGAATCGAGATTGACGTAGCCCTTCACCGTAACGGTGCGAGGCTCCTCGCCACCGAGCGGAATAAACCTGATCTGGCCTGTGTTCCAGTCGTTTTTCAAAATGGCGACTTGGGAACCGTCGGAGAAGGACCCCAGTGGTATCGGGCACCGGGCTCCGTCGGAATGCGCAGTAATTCTCTTCGTTTGCCAGAGACGGGGTCGAAAGCCGTGAGCACCCAGCTTCGGCCGTCCCGGGTGCGCGACGGATAAGCGCAGAAATTTGCGACGCGGTTGGTGCAGTAGAGCATCTCTAGCAGCGGCGGGACTTCGAAGAGCGGCTGGGGAGCCCCACCGTTCACCGACACTCGAAAGAGATGCTCCGGGGCGCTGACAACCAGCCACCGACGTAGCGCGGGCGTCTCGCCGCTGTGGCACGTGCACGCAGAGGCTGTAAACATTGCTCTCGGCTTCGGATCGGCGCTCTTGGATCTCGCCAATGACCATACCAATAACAGCGCCGGAAACCCGTTGGTCTCGCAGGACCAGGAGCTCACAACCGCCGGCGATCTTGCGAGGAAAGCTGCCGATGAATTTGCCGCCACCCTGGTATCGCTGGGTGGCGACATCGACCGGACAGTGTCAGATTGGGGCAGGCTTCAGGCGCTGGGTGTTCCTCTCCGTGCGAACCAGATTCCGTGGGACGCTCGGGCCTCCTTTCTGGAAAGTGCCCGCCGGCCAACAGAGACCAGAGCCACACCCTGACGCCCAGTTGTTTGATGAGTCTTACCAGCCCACAAGCGCGGCATAACGGCCGAACAGCAGATTGGTGCGATCTGTCGGGGTAGTGCGTGACTCAGCGTGACTGAACCTTTTGTGGCTAGCCTAACCTGCGAATGTCCAGGATGCGAGAAGTCGTCAGGGTGTGATACGTCGGGTGCTGAAACATCAGGTGCATTCCGCGTCCAATAAACCCTAGTTTCAGGGCCGAACCTTCGCCGGCAGACCCTTCGATTTCCACCGTAATGGGTTCCGGACAATACGTGGGGTGACCTGAAATGCGCGCTTGGGTTTGGGCAAGCTTTACAATCTTATAGCGGTGGTGTTTCGTTTCTACCTCAAGCGAGGCGCCATCCGGAAGATCGCACAGGTGAATGCCGTCTGTAGTTCCCGGCTCTCGGACTTCATGATTGATTTCGTCACACCGAACGAGTTGCAGCATGAGAACCATCCCTCGACCGTAGAATTACACGCGCGAGCCTACGTAGTACTGCACGCGCCTCGCCAAAGGCCACGAGAGGGTCGAAGTTCCTCGTATTCATATAGATACACGCCGTTCGAGTTGTCCGGGCAGGGGTTGGATGTGAGGTAAGAATTACACGTCAGGTTCGCCCTGTATAAGCAAATTATTAGTTTTCAATCAGTTCCGCAGGACCTACAAACCGCCCAGCGCACTTCGTTGCCACTTGGTGGCACGAGCTGACGTCGAAAACCGGCGCAGACAGACTGGATCAAAGGGCTGGAAATTCTTACATGTAGAGTGTAAATGGTTCGACCTAGAGCCAGCTTTCCAGCTTCATGAGCCGATTTTTTTTGATCGATCGAGAATGCTCTTGGCCTTGCGAATGCATAGCAGTATTCCCTTCGAGTGTCCGTCGCCTGCGTCTGGCATGTTATTTGCTATAATTAACGTAGCGGTGTGCTTAGTTGCCAGCTTCGCGCATTGTGGAACTGATTTCGAAGTTGAAACGTTTGCGGGTTAGGAGTAGGTCGTCGTCTTTGACGTTGCAGCGGAATCCTGAGTGTGTCATATGCGTGTGAGTGTTCGACTAATCCTGTCGTTGATCGCTGGCGTCACATTGGTGACGTTCCTGTTCGCGCGCAGCGAAGTGCGAGGTGAAAAGCGCGGTCTTCGAAGCGATCTCGAAAGGCGCGCGGAGGTTCTGGCAGAAAGCCTGACGGAGGCCATCGAGCCCCTCATGGAGAATAGTTTCCGCACCCCGCGGCAGCAAAAACACCTGCAACAGATAGTCGACCGCTTTAACAATCGAGAGCGCCTGGCCGGTGTGGCCATTTACGACGACCAGGGGAGACCACTGGCCATAACCTCGAAGCTGAGCAAAGAGCTCGCGCCCAACCCGGCGGCAGTGAAGACAACGATTGAACAGAACCGCGGATTCGGTGATTTCGTCCGCTTGGGTCCGGCCACCATGCATATTTACGTGGTACCGCTTCACCAAGAGGCCACTGTAACTGGGGCGTTGGCCATCGTTCACGATGCGAGCTATATCGAGGCGCAAAGCCTCGAGATCTGGCGCCAGGCCGTGTGGCGCGTGTTAGTGCAGGTTGTTTTCATCACTCTGGTTACCCTCTTGATTGTTCGATGGAGCATTGTTGGACCCATCGCCAGGACGGCGGAGTGGCTGAGGGACCTGCGGGCGGGTAGGAAGCCATTACCTCCGGCGGCGGGGGGCGGGGATCTGTTCGAGCCCCTATCCCATGAAGTGGTGAACATTGCCCAGAGTCTAGTCGCTGCGAGGGCAGCCGCGGAAGAGGAAGCTCGGCTGCGCGAGGCGGGCGAATCGCTTTGGACCGCGGACCGACTGCGCATCCACGTGCAGAGCAAGCTGCACAACGGTGCATTGTTCGCGGTCTCGAACCGCGAACCCTATGAACATGTACCGGGCGAGAAATCGATTGAGGTCGTCGTCCCCGCGAGCGGGCTGGTGACGGCCATCGAACCGGTCCTGGTCGCCTGCGACGGTACATGGATTGCGCATGGCGCCGGTGAGGCTGACACTCAGACGGTGGACGAGCACGACAGGCTCCGCGTGCCGCCGGACCATCCCCAATACACGTTGCGCCGGGTGTGGCTCAGCCACGAGGAAGAGGACGGCTACTATTACGGCTTCTCCAACGAAGGTCTCTGGCCGCTCTGCCACATCGCTCACACCCGGCCCGTTTTTCGCAAGGAGGACTGGTCGTGCTACCAGGCTGTTAACCGCAAGTTTGCCGGCGCGCTCCTCGAGGAAATGGCAGGCATAGAAGCGCCGTTTGTTCTGGTTCAGGATTACCATTTTGCGCTGCTGCCTCGCCTGGTGAAGGAAGGGCGTCCGGACGCTCGGGTGGCGATTTTCTGGCACATTCCTTGGCCAAACCCGCAGGCTTTCGGCATTTGCCCATGGGAGCGGGAGCTGCTCGACGGACTGCTGGGCGCTGACCTGATCGGATTCCACACCCAATCACATTGCAACTACTTCCTCGAGACGATTGACGGCAGCCTGGAATCGCGCATCGATCGGGAGCATTTTGCCGTCAATCGCGGAGGCCATCGCACTATCGTCAAGCCTTTCCCGATTAGCGTGGCTCTGCCGGAGCACACGCAGAAGCCTGGCTCGAACGGCTGGCCATTCCCCGACCGTGCCGCCCTATTCAAGCGATTGGGCATCGAAGCCGCTTTCCTTGGCGTCGGCGTGGATCGTGTCGATTACACCAAGGGAATTCTCGAGCGCTTTCGCGGCATCGAACGCTTCTTGGAAAAGTGCCCGGCTTACCGTGAGAAATTCACGTTTGTGCAGATTGGCGCCCCCAGCCGTACTCGCATCCGACGCTACGGTGAACTGCTGGCCGAGGTTGAGGAGGAGGCGGAGCGCATCAACAGCCGCTTCCGGGCCGGCAAATGGAAACCCATCGTGTTGCTCAAACGCCATCACAGCCACCAGGAAATCGACGCTTACTATCGGGCCGCCCACGTGTGTCTCGTGACTGCCTTGCATGACGGCATGAACTTGGTGGCCAAGGAGTTTGTAGCCGCGCGCGACGACGAGCAGGGAGCTCTCGTTCTGAGCCGCTTCACCGGCGCGAGCCGCGAATTACACGATGCTCTCGTCGTCAATCCCTATGACACGGAGGCCTTGGCGGACGCTATTCGCACCGCTCTCGACATGGACCCTGCGGAGCGAACGGCGCGGATGCAGCGCATGCGCCGAGCGGTGAAAGAACACAATATTTACCGCTGGGCTGCGAGTCTCATCGCCGAGCTGGCCGAGATTCGCATGGCGGAGGGCGAGAAGGCGCCAGTGCATTCTCTTCGAACGGCAGCGCATGCGCTGGAGCACAGGTCTGCTTGATTCGACCGACGTTTCTGAGAATTGCCGCCGGACGATGGGAAGGCTCACTTGCCAGGAACCTCGAGGTTACTCCCACTTGACGAAACCTGCGAAAGCCCGCCTAAAGGCGGCCTCTACGAGAAGTGAGCGCAGCCACGTTAGCGAGAACCCTCCATACTTGTTTGACTGCTGGTCGCAGGTTGCCGAGCGCGTCCGTTTGGCAGATCGGCTGGCGTTGTTCCTGGACTTTGACGGAACGCTGGCGCCATTTCGTACCCGGCCGGATGAAGTCAACTTAAGTGACTCCACGCGGCGGGTGCTGAAGCGATTGGGTCGTCATTCTCGGGTCGGGGTGTTCATTCTCAGCGGGCGGCGTCGTGTCGATGTGGAGAATCGCGTCGGCGTGCCTGGCCTTCGTTACTTCGGCCTACATGGCTGGGAAGGGCCCAAGCCGGCTCCGCCGGGGGTGGCGGTGAGGAGGCTCTTTCACCGGGCGCAGCGACAAGTTAAGCTTGAGCTGGCAGGCTTGCGGGGCGTCTGGATGGAAGAAAAAGGCCCGATTTTTGCCCTCCACGTGCGGGGGGCAACCCCGCGCGCCGTCCAGCGGGCTGGCGAGATTGTGGCCAGGGTGACAAAGGCCTTCGAGCCGCATTTGCGTCTCCTCCCCGGCAGCAAAGTGTGGGAGGTAATGCCTCAAGAGCTCGGAGGAAAGGGCGCCGCAGTGCGGGCGCTGCTCGGCGAGATGCCGGCCGGGACCCTGCCCTTGTACGTGGGCGACGATACGACGGACGAGTCTGCATTCGCGGCACTGGGGAATGGGATCACGGTCTGTGTTGGGCCGCGGACCTCAAAAGCGAAGTTCCACCTGCGTGGCCCGCGGGACGTTCGGCGATATCTGGAGAGACTGGAAAGAGAGTTGCACGAAATCAGACCGATCAACGCTCACAAGCCCCTAGACTATGACTCCACCTTGTTGACCCTACCCTGACGAACCAGGACTTCGGCAGCGGTGCCGCCACGAGGTAGTGGGTCAGTTTGCCCCCGCAGCGGCGAGTTTACCCCGCCACGTGGCGGCGTAAAGCCACCCGCCCCTACATCAAACTCACCCACTACCCGGGAGGGTGCCTGTGACGAACGTCATACCAAGGGAGCAGCCAACTGGCCACGACGAACCATTTTGGTACAGAGATGCCATTGTTTATGAAATTCATCTGCGCGCTTTTAACGACAGCAACGGTGACGGAATAGGAGATTTCCCCGGACTCTTGCAAAAGTTGGATTACCTGCAGGATCTGGGGGTGACGACGGTGTGGCTCCTTCCCTTCTATCCCTCTCCCTTAAAAGACGACGGCTACGACATCTCCGACTACACAAGCGTCAACCCGGACTATGGCACGCTGGACGATTTCAGGGAGTTCCTCGCGCAAGCCCACCGGCACAAGCTGCGGGTGATTACGGAGCTTGTGATCAACCACACATCGGACCAGCATCCTTGGTTTCAACAAGCCCGCAGCTCCCGTGACAATCCGCGTCGCGACTGGTACGTCTGGAGCGCCACGGATGACCGCTACCGGGGCGTGCGCGTCATCTTCAAGGACACCGAACTCTCCAACTGGGCCTGGGACCCGGTATCAAAGTCATATTACTGGCACCGCTTTTTCAGTCATCAACCCGACCTCAACTATGACCATCCGGCAGTCCGCGAGGAGATGTGGAAGGTCCTGAAGTTCTGGCGCGACATTGGGGTGGATGGTTTCAGAGTGGACGCCGTGCCTTATCTGGTGGAGCGGGAGGGCACTTCCTGCGAAAACCTCCCAGAGACCCATGAGGTAGTGAAGTTCCTTCGGCGCCGCCTGGATGAGAACTATTCGCAGAACTTTCTGCTTGCTGAAGCTAACCAGTGGCCGAGAGACGTACGGCCTTACTTCGGCGACGGAGACGAATTTCATATGGCTTTCCACTTCCCGCTGATGCCGCGCATGTTTATGGCGGTTAAGCTGGAGGATCGGAAACCGCTGGTCGACATCCTTGAGCAGACCCCCGAGATTCCCCCGGGGTGCCAATGGGGAATCTTTCTTCGCAATCATGACGAACTGACGCTGGAGATGGTGAGCGATGAGGAACGCGCCTACATGTATGACGTCTACGCTCTCGACAAGAGCACGCGTCTCAACCACGGCATCAGACGGCGACTGGCTCCCCTTATGGAGAATGACCGCCGGCGGCTCGAGCTGATGAACGGCATGCTCATGTCTCTGCCGGGAAGTCCTATTCTCTACTACGGGGACGAGATCGGCATGGGAGACAACATCCACTTAGGAGATCGGAACGGTGTCCGAACGCCGATGCAGTGGAGTGCCGACCGCAACGCAGGTTTCTCCGCCGCCGACCCTGAACGTCTGTACCTGCCCTTGATCTCGAACCCCGTGTACGGATATCACATCGTGAATGAAGAAGCCCAGAGGCATAGCGACCACTCGCTTCTCTCCTGGACGAAGAGGCTGATCCGAGTGCGGCAATCATGCCGTGCTTTCGGTCGAGGGCAAATTGAGCTTTTGCGGCCCCCGAACCACAGGGTGTTCGCCTACATTCGAGAGCTGGGCAACGAAAAGGTCCTGGTGGTCAATAATCTTTCGAGCGCCGCCCAAGCCGTAGAACTCGACCTCACGAAGTTTCAAGGCCACATTCCCATTGAAATGTTTGGCGGGAATCCCTTCCCGCGTATAGGCAGGCTTCCCTACCCCCTGACCCTCGGGCCCTACGACTTCTACTGGTTTCGATTGCGCCGCTTGTGAAAGATAGTGGTTAGTGGCAAGTGGCTAGAATGGGAGAGAGGGGGAAGGGCGAAAGGGGAAAATGGGGAAACCTTGAAGCCAGAGGCGCAATCATCTCCCCCTTTCTCCTTTTTCCGCTTTTCCCCTCCTCTAGTCGTGCTGTTCATAAGTATCGCGCTATCGGGCTGGCGCAGACCTTTAGGTCAGCGATTCCGCACGACCGGCCAACACGCACACCTAAAAGGTGTGCGCCAGCCCCAGCCCCGATGGCGATATAGCGACATTTATGAACAAGACGACTAGCCACTACCCACTAACCACCCGCCACTGGCTTTGGAGTGCCTTTTGACCGAAGAAAGCCTTCTCTCCGATGAGTTCGTGCGCCAGCTCACGGCGGTGGGTGGAGTGGACATTCTGGTCGGTGTCCCCACTCTGAACAACCGCACAACCGTCGAGCGCGTGATCGACGCGATTCTGATTGGACTTGTCAAGTATTACCCCAGAGAACGCAGCGTCTTGATCAATCCTGACGGAGGCTCCAACGACGGAACCACCGAGGCGGTGCAAGCGGCATCCATCCCCGATTTTCGGACGGCTCTCGCCTCCAATCCCTTGCGAACGATGCACGTCGTGAGCGGGCATTATCCCGGCGTCCAGGGCCAAGTGGGGGCCTTGAGGATGATCCTCGCTGCTGCCGATTTGTTGGGTGCCCAGGCCTGCGCCCTGGTTTCTGCAGACCTTCTGAGCATAACGCCCGAGTGGATGGAAGCGCTGATCCGCCCGGTTCTTAAGGAGAAGTTCGACTTCGTCGCGCCCATCTATGAGCGTCACCGCTTTGACGGGTTGCTGGTCAAAAACATGCTTCATCCGCTAATTCGCGCCACATTCGGCTACCGGATCGAGGAACCCGTAGGGAGAGAGTTGGCGTTCTCCGGCCGGCTTGCCAGCCACTTCCTCGAGCACGATTCAGGATGGCAGGACTTTCTCCGATTCGGCGCGTACGCCTGGATGACGACCACGACGATGGCCGGAAAGTACCAGGTCTGTCAGTCCTTTCTTGGACCGAGAGTCGAAGCCTCAAAACGCTCCGGCCTGGATCTCACCACAGCTATTCGGGAGATCGCGGGAGCTGCGTTCCATTGTATGGATATCCACGAATCCTACTGGGTCTCGCAGCAAGGGTCGCAGGACGTGCCCACCTTTGGGTTCCAGCCTGTCCTGGACCTCGATCCCGTGAGGGTGAACAGGAAGCGGTGTTTGAGATGTTCAAGAGCGGCGTGGATCAGCTTGGCGCCGTACTGGAGGAGATCCTCTCGCCGTCGACGCTTCAAGGGATCCGCGGGATCTCAAAGCTGGACGAGAAGCTTTTCCACTTTCCTGACGAACTCTGGGCGAAAACAGTCTATGAATTCGCCTCTTCCCACCACCGCTCCGTCATCAACCGGGACCATCTGTTGCAGGCTCTGACACCGCTCTACCGGGGTAGAGTCAGTTCCTTCATTTTGGAGAACCTTCGCGCCGATGGGCAAGAGGTTGAGAGCAAGCTCGAATCGCTCCGGCTGGAGTACGAACGGCTGAAACCGTATCTGATCGAGAGTTGGAAACAGGCAAACGTGAGGTGAGCGATGAACGAATTGGTTGTCAAGAACCTGAGCTGGGCGTTAAAAGCTGTTTCCGAGCTGGTGGTGCAATTCCTGCCCCGGCTGGTGGCTATGACCGTTATCTTTGTGGTGGGATGGGTTGTCGCTTGGATTCTAGAAGTCGTCTTGCGTCGCCTGTTGCTCGTGCTGCGGCTTAACAGGCTCTTCGAAACCAAAGGTCTCACCCACTTGCTCACTCAGGCTGCCCTGCCTTCACCGGCCGAGATTGTTAGCCGGATCGTATTCTGGGCGGTGTGGATAACTTTCATGCTGGTCGGGGTGAATGCGCTTGGGATCGTTGCTCTGCAGCTAGAGATTTCGAATTTCGTTTCCCTGCTTCCCCAGTTCGTTGTGGCCCTCCTGATTCTCTTCTTCGGTTTGCTGGCCGCCAACTTCTTTTCCCGCGCTGCCCTTCTGGCCGCCGTAAATGCCGACTCACCATCTCCGCGGTTATTCAGTAGCTTCGTGCGATTTCTGATTTTGCTTTTCGCCATTACCATGGCGCTTGAGCGTATCGGGCTCGGTAGGGGTGTGGTCGTGGTTGCCTTCTCCATCTCCTTTGGAGCGATCATGATGGGACTGGCTATTGCCTTTGGTCTTGGAGGACGCAACGTGGCGCGGCGTATACTCGAGCGGCGCTTTCCAGAAGCGAAGCGGCGGGATGAGGACAAGGATGACGAGTCTTCCCACTTGTAGCGGTCCGAAACTGGAAGAGTGACCTTCACGCCCCCCTGCCGGAGCGGCCCGGCAGTAGAGGCTGCGGAAAACCCTGTTCGGGGCCTCGGAAGGGCGGGGCCTCAGAGACTGTGTAAAAACGTCGGTTGCGGCAAAGCGGCTCCGCCGCCTGCTGTGCGGAAAGCCTGTGGCTTTCCGGCAGGCGACTGAGCCAGAAGAGCTTAATCTTAAGCGGTCCGGAAGGGCTGAGCCCTTCCGCACAGCAGGCGGCGCAGCCGCTGGAGAAGGCAGTTTTCACACAGACTCTTCAGCCCCGCCCTTTCGGAGCGCGCCACAACACTTTTTCCGCAGCCTCAGTAGTCGTCCGCCCGACAAAAATTCTCGACAGGTCAGTAAGATTTGCAAGGCTTCACAGAGCTGCCACACCCTGGTCCTTTCAACGTATTGACAGAGCCAAACTTAGAAGGAGAGGCGTCTTGGCACGAGGCGTGCATCTGCTTCATTTTGGGAGGTACGACACGGTGGAAAAGGGAGGACGCATGCCGCTAGCGGGGTGTGAGGCCGGAGGCCGGCTGCCGCTGCAGACCGACAGAACGACGGAGTGGCCTACTGGCAGCCAAGAGTCCTTGAGGCAGGAGCAGCATTGGAACATGATTGCAAGCGCCATTGCATCCCTACCGGAGAAGGAGCGTATCGCACTCCTTTTGCACAAGTATCAGGGGATCCCTCACGGTCAAGTCGCGAGCATCCTGCAACTCTCCGAAGTGGCAGTGAGGTCGCTCCTCTTCCGAGCCTACAACGGCCTATTGGGCCCTTTGCAGCATTTGACGGTGGATGCGTCCCGTACTCAAGACGAAGGCGCTACCTTAACGGACAGCCTGGCAGGCTTGGGAGCAGCACCTGGCGCAGCAAACAGGGAAATGCAGGAGGATTTCTGCGCAGAGTGAGCATCGCATCAGAGTTAAGAGAAGAGTCTTTGTGAAAACGTCGGTTCGGGCGAAAGGGGCTTCGCCGCCCGCTGTGGGGAAGGCCTGCGGCCTTCCGTCGCGGGACGCCAATGCCTTGATTTCTATAAGCCGTCGGCACAGCCGCTGGAGAAGGCAGTTTTCACATAGATTCTGACGCCGCGAGATGAAGGAAGGAACGAAGGAGTGCCACGTATGTCAAACAAGAACATCGCAGTCTTTGGCATATATCCCACCGTAGATAGCGTTCAAGGCGCCGTCCTCCTCCTCCGATTGAGGGGTTTCAGGAGCACCGATATTTCGGTGCTACTTCCCGAAAATGAGGGTTCGAAGGATCTCGCTACCGAGAAGGGCACGAAAGCTTCGGAAGGTGCCGTCGCCGGGGCGGGTTCGGGCGCGCTCGTAGGCGCCGCGCTGGGATGGCTCGTGAGCATAGGGGCGCTATCCGTCCCAGGTGTGGGCGCGCTGATCGCTGCCGGTCCAATCATCGCGACCCTGGCTGGAATCGGTGCGGGTGCGGCCGTGGGGGGAATTGCCGGGGGTCTCATCGGCCTGGAGGTACCCGAATACGTCGCCAAGAGGTACAAGGGCCGTGTCAGGAAAGGAGGAATACTCCTCTCTGTCCACTGCGACAACAAGACTTGGACGAAGAGCGCTAGAAAGGCCCTCGAACAGACCGGCGCCGAAGACGTTTCGACGATGGGGGAGGCGAAAGCTGATTTCGCTCAAAGTGATAGGCCCATGCCCCGTACCGTAACCGGCGGGTCCTGATTGCGGGAGGAGACTCGAACGGGCTCGAAATGAGCACGAGGTGTATGCTGTGGCGGCCTCGAACATGAACTGAACTTCCAACGGGCGAGGAGGTAAGATCCTATGAAGAGAAGCATAAACTTATTGCTTGCATTCGTCTTGTGGGGACCAGGAATGGCGGTAGCCGAAAGCACCCCAGCCAAGCAGTTGCTGAAGGCAACTGACGTCCTCAATGAAATCATGAGTACGCCGGACAAAGGCATTCCCCAGGACCTCCTGGACAAAGCCGTCTGCGTCGGCATCATCCCCTCCGAAATCAGAGCCGCATTTGTGGTTGGCGGTGAGTACGGCCGGGGAGTACTCGTCTGCCGGAGGGGTGGAAATGGATCCTGGGGAGCTCCATCCCTCTTCACCTTGGGCGGGGCGAACGTGGGGTTTCAACTCGGGGGCAAGGCAACCGACGTGGTCTTTATTGTGATGAACGCGGCCGGCGCGAAGAAGCTTGTGGCGGACAGCGTGAAGTTCGGGGCGGACGTGTCTGCCACCGCCGGACCCGTAGGCCGCACGGCCGAGGGCGCTACCGACCTCCAGTTGCATGCTGAGATTATCAGCTACTCCCGCACGCGAGGCCTTTTTGCCGGCGTCTCGCTGGAGGGAGACGTTCTCAAGCAGGACAGTGACGAGAACGAACGCCTGTACGGGCAGAAGGTCAACGCGAGAGCGCTTCTGATTTACGGAAGTGTTTCGGCTCCGTCCGCAGCTCGGCCGCTGGACAAGGCATTGGCGAAATATTCTCCGCACGGCGGAGAGCCCTTCACCAAAGCGTAGCGTTGCGCCTTTGACCACAATCTCGCCAGGCCCGGGACGCAAGTGCCGACCAGCAGTGTCCCCCCTCTGCTGGGCACTCCGGACGACGAGCGCCGGGCCTGGCGACTGGAGGAATAAAAAAGATGCTGTGGACGATTTTTGGCATTCTCGTGATTCTCTGGTTGTTGGGAGTCGTGACGAGTCACGTTTTCGGCGGCTTCATCCATATTCTCCTCGTGCTCGCGATCGTAGCGGTGCTGATCCGAATTATTCAGGGGCGGGCACCTCTGTAGCTTCCTACTCCGCGGCCACGATCCCCAACCGGTGGCCGGAAGAGCGTCATATTGGGTTCAGCGTCGTCCTGCTAACCGCATATATCGCCGGGTAGCGCAGACCTCCGCCTTTGAGGTCTGCCGGCCCTTTCTCTACGCACCCCACGGCTGGCGGTCAAATTCGCGGTTTTTCGGATCCGAGGGCGTGTTCACCCGATTGCGAGACCGCAGGGTTGTTCCGCTATTTTCACGTGCTACTGCTCCTACGTGCCGGTGCCGCTCAAAGGTATGTGGACAGTGGCGGCCCCTTGGCGAACCGTGAAAGACCCCGTCCGCGCCCCGCTCGCCGTCGGTTTGAAGGTCACCGCCACCGTGCAGCTCGAGTTCGGCGCCAAGCTGGTGCCAC
>DATJKY010000109.1:0-3079 GCA_035490955.1 Terriglobia bacterium
ATGGGAACCAAGTGGGACCATTCGCCACGGCGGGTCCCACGCTCTCGCCTTTCGGGGCCCTGCAATCGAGCTGCTTCTTTCGACCAGGTTATTCGATAGCCGCGAAGCTCAGTCACCAATTCGTCTCGCGGCGGATCAGGCCAACGCGACTGGGCGCCGGCCGGCGACGCATGGTGGAGTCGGACAGGCAACTGCTTCTCAAGTTCGCCAGCCAGCTCGCCTGGCGTTAGGCAATGTCTCTGGAGGAGATGGAGGGGAGCCGCGATTGCAGGCCTCGAAGCGGCGAGATGGGAACCAAGTGGGACCATTCGCCACGGCGGGTCCCACGCTCTCGCCTTTCGGGGCCCCGCAATCGAGCTGCTCTTTCAACCAGGTTATTTCGATAGCCGCGAAGCTCAGTCACTCATTCGTCTCGCGGCGGATCAGGCCAACGCGGCTGGGCGTCGGCTGGCGATCAGCCATCCATGCCCAGCGCTTGGACGATTGGCCGCGAGGCGAAGCGACTGATCAACCTCGGACTGCCGTCGGCCGTTTCAGCTCTTGCAGGCGGCGAGCGGCTTCATCCAGTGTGGCGTCGGTCTTGCTGAAGCAGAAGCGCACTTGCTGGCGGCCGAGGGCAGGATCGCTGTAGAAACTGCTGCCGGGAACCGCAGCCACACCGATCTCCTGGATCAGATGCCGGGTGAAGCCCACGTCATCAGGAAGTCCGAAAGCGGAGATATCCGTCATCACATAATAGGCGCCCCGCGGCTTGAAGCAGCGGAAGCCAGCCTCCTCCAGGATATCCAGCATGCGGTCTCGCCTCGAGAGGTAACTCGCCCGCAAGCCCTCGTAGTAAGACTCCGGCAACCGCAAGGCCGTTACGCCTGCTTCCTGCAACGGTGCCGCCGCGCCCACGGTGATGAAGTCGTGCATCTTGCGGATGGCATCGGTCACCTCGGGCGGGGCGATGGCGTATCCTACGCGCCAGCCCGTCACGCTGTAGGTTTTCGACAAGCCGTTGATGGTGATAGTCCGCTCCCGCATGCCCGCGAGCGTCGCCATCGACACGTGGCGGCAGCCGTCGTAAGTCATGTACTGATAGATCTCGTCGGTAATGACGTACGCTCGGTAGCGTCGCGCCAACCCGGCGAGGGCCTCCAGTTCCTTACCGTCGAACACTTTCCCCGTAGGATTGTTCGGAGTGTTCAGGATGACGGCGCGCGTCCGTTCGCTGAAAGCGGCAGCGAGATCGTCCGGGTCGAAGGTCCACTGCGGAGGGTGCAGACGCACAAAGCGGGGTACGGCCCCACAGATGATCGTGTCCGGTCCGTAGTTCTCGTAGAAGGGCTCGAAGATCACTACTTCGTCGCCGGGATCGACCACGGCAAGCAGGGAAGCAATCATGGTTTCGGTGGCGCCGCAGCAAACCGTGATCTCGCGCTCCGGGTCAACCGCCAAGCCAGAGTCCTTTCGAAAGCGCTCCGCAATCGCCTCCCTGAATTCGCGCGCTCCCCAGGTAATCGCGTATTGGTTGATGTCGGCACGGATGGCGCGCACCGCGGCTTCCTTTACCTCCACCGGAGCGGCAAAGTCTGGAAAGCCCTGAGCTAAGTTGATGGCGCCATGCTCCATCGCCAGGCGCGTCATCTCGCGAATCACCGATTCGGTAAACTGTTGTGCCTTGCGTGAAATGTGAAACACCGTAGTCAATGCTCCTCAGCCCCGCTTCACCCGAGGAACCAGTCTATACCAGAATGTGGCCAGCAGCGCCACCTAACGTCCAGTACACACGGCCAATGTGGGGAGGCGGAACGCGATGGCGCCTGCCTTGCTCGTCAGCAAACGTCACGGGCTCGACGACATGAATATTGCGCTGACTGGCGAAAGGCTCCGCCCTGGATCTGCCCGTCGGTTACCTTAAGGATGGCCATCGCTGGTCCTGAATTTAACCAATGGCAAGGTTTCAAAGGTGCAGGCGTTTTAGGCGCTTTAGCGCCACGAGATCGACAAAAGAATGGTCGATGTTTCGTTCGGACTGCTCGCCGCAGGCGAGCCTTTTAGTGCGGCAGCGCAGCTGCCGCTTTCATTCCGCGAGCTGGCTCGCGGCCTCGCTTCCGAAAATATCGTGCATGGCTCAACGGCGAGCTGGCTCGCCTGAGCCAAGGCGGTCGCAAACTACCGCACTCCAAGGCGCTTCGCGCAACAGTGCCTTAAGCGGCTGTCGAGGGACATCAAGCGGATGCGCCGGTTAGTTAGTAAAGCGCACAACTCCCCCCGCCCTCCATGAGCCCTTGCTTGGCCGCAGACGGGGTGACAATGAGGGCAAACTTCAGCGCCGGGAAAGGGAGGGAGAGAACCTCGCCACACTAGGCACGCTCTCAGAAACTGAGAGTTATCGCGCGAAGTCCGGTAGGAACCACCCTGCCCTTGCCACAAAGCGCCAAAAGCTTCTTCCGCCAAGCTGGGCTACTGGTCAGCTTGGGGAACAGCCACCTCGGCCTTCGCCCCTTTGTCGGCTTTCAACTCGGCCACCTGCCGTTGAAGGTCGGTCGCCAAGCCTTCGAGAATGCGCAATTGCTCCGCACGCTTCTCGAGCTGCGCCTGGAGTCGGTCGGTTTGCTTCTTGAGACGCACGTTCTCCTTCTGCACCTCGACGGGACTTCCCATTCCGGCGCCCACCAGCGGAGCCACACCCCGCCCCGAGGCCGGGAAAGTGAATCCGCCCGCCAGCGGTGCTATCTCCCCTTGAATTCTACGGATCAGGGCGTCCAGCTCCTTGCGCTCCGGGCCGGATGGGCAGATCTGGCGAAGGGCCAGGAGCCGGGCAAGGTCAGGCTTGTTACGCCCGCGCTCCCAGTGTTGAATGGCGCCCTTGGTCGCATTCAGGCGGCGCGATAGCGCCTCCTGACTGATTCCTAAGCGCTTACGCACTTTTCGGATTACCTTGGAAACCTGTAATGAACCAGCCATGTTGCCTCCTTAAAAAAAAGTCTTGACAAGTCGTGGGCTATAGGCTATACTGTAGCCTTACATAAAGACCGGCGTTGGCCACTCGCTAGCCCAAGGGTTTTGCTTGGCTCCCATTGGGCGTCGAAAG
>DATJKY010000110.1:0-9078 GCA_035490955.1 Terriglobia bacterium
CGCGAATTCTTGTCACTAAGCACTAGGTCGGCCTCGCCTTCCCGCTCGGGGATGGCAAACATGCAGATCGCGCTTCCATTTCTTGTGGCTCAGCAACACACTCGCTTGGTTCATCAGTCGGCTGGGGTCGAGAGACGGCAAATCAAACTGTGCCGTTCGGGTCGTCTCCGTACCTTAAGCTTGAAGTATAACAATCCAGGTTCGATATGTCAACGACAATTATTAGAAATTAATGTAACGTTTCAGACGAATGTAACATTTTATGCGAACGTAACAATCCAGGTCAAAAGGCCGTCTGTGGAGTTGCTGGCGCGGACTCGCCACTGCCACCGTTCTTTAATGGAGAAAGACAGTGTTGTCCCTCTCCCGGTGGGGCCGTGGAGATACCACGTTTCCATTGGCTAGCCGGCTGGCTCCCCATGGGGATGCCGCACTCTGACGCGCGTCCTATCAACCACGACGACGCATCCTGCCAGAGCTTGCCAGTCCGTCTCCCGCACAAATTCCTCAACAAAGCGCGAGACGCTTAGCGCGCCTAGCCCCCTGGGCCGAAACAGAATCACGCCTGGATGGGTTCCAGGCGGGTGCTTCCGCAGATCCCCGAATTCGACGTCAAGCGTAAACAGAACTCGATTCTCTTTTCTGGCGGCCGCCGCCACCATTGAGCCAGCAGGTGCTCATCTTCAACCCTGGCCACGTCGTGCCGCAGGCTGGCCAGAATTTCTTTGAGACGGCGCGGCAGGTTTTCATCCAACTTAATCCGCATCATCCGGCCCGGAGTTTCCAGATATTCTCGCGTGAAAGCTCAGCCGCATAAGCTAGAGCAACGTGGATATCGTCGAGGGTCAGTGGCGGATATTCCTTCATAATCTCGTCAGGGGTTAATCCCTCCGCGAGACCTTCAGGACGATAGCGATATAAATGCGGGTGCCTCGCACGCAGGGCTTCCCGCCGCATACCCCGGGATCAACGGTGATCCGATCTAGTAGTTGTTCGTAGCTCATCTCTCGCCGACCTCCAAGCGTCTACCCTTGCTCCATACAGTCAACAGCATTGCACCGCGCCCGCTTTTCCCCGAACCATCTGCTTTATCGCTCGCTGGACGGACCGAATGGTTTGACGCATCGCCGTGGACCTCACCTTGCCATTGCCAGGGAGGTCACCGATGATGACATCGATCGTAAGCCGATCTTTCTCGTACAGCCATCCCAGCGTTCCTGGTAAATTCAGCAGCGGTGTCGCGGATTCGCACAAGAACGTCCCAGAATCGGACACCCGCTCGGAAGCCGAGCCGCCAATGGCTTTCTAAATCTTTTGTCTGACAGCGGTTTACCTTCTGGCCCGAGTGGTGGAGAATGTGCTATGGCACCTTACTTTAGCAGGCTGATGGGGTCGCTGTGACCCTACAGGAGAAGTGAATGCCAACCTTAGTTCAGGACCTCCGTTACGGCCTTCGCGTGCTGGTAAAGAACCCAGGCTTTACGGTGTTGGTGGTCCTCACCCTTGCGCTCGGCATCGGCGCAAACACCACGATTTTCAGTTGGATCAACTCTACTCTTCTCAATCCGATCCCGGGGGCTACGAACACCAGCCGGCTAGTCTCCCTCACACGGGGAGGAACCGTTGAGGACCCAGGTGAGTTCTCGTATCCTGATTATACGGACCTGCGCGATGGGAACCGGAGCTTTTCCGCCCTGATGGCTTTCGCCATCCGTCCTGTGGACCTTACCGGCTCTGGCAAACCGGAACGCCTCTGGGGCACGATTGTGTCCGCCAACTATTTTGATGTGCTCGGCGTGCGGCCGATCTTGGGCCGCGGCTTCCTGGCAGCCGAGGAACAGAAGCCCGGTGGTGCGGCGGTAGTCGTTCTCAGCTATGGTCTGTGGCGGACGCATTTCGCCGGCGACAGGCACATCGTCGGCAAGACGATCAGCATCAACCAGCATCCCTTCACCGTGGTTGGAGTCACTTCGCCTGCTTTCCAGGGAAGCCTGACGGGTTTGCGTTCAGACCTCTGGGTGCCACTCACGATGCAGCAGCAGGTCGTTTCCGCTAGCGACAGGCTGCACGACCGTGGCAGTAATTGGCTTATGATGCAGGGCAGGCTGGCGCCACGCATCTCCACCGAGAAGGCCCAGCAGGAAATGAACCTTTTAATGCAGCGAATAGTGGAGCAGTTCCCTGACTCGCACTTTGGCCACAACGAAATCGGGCTTTACCCGCTCTGGCGCGCGCCGGACGGAGCGAATGCGTACTTTTACATTCTGTTGCCCATGCTGCTGGCTATCGCGGGGGCGGTGCTGTTGCTGGCGTGCGCGAACGTGGCAAACCTCCTGCTGGTGCGGTCGGTGTCGCGGCGGACGGAAATCGCCATTCGCGTGTCAATGGGCGCAAGCCGCTGGCGGGTGATGCGCCAGCTTCTAGTGGAGAGCCTGCTTCTGGCCCTGGCGGGCGGCGGCGGCGCTATGCTACTGACCTCGTGGACAGTGGGGGTGTTCGCGGAGTTTATTCCTCCCACGGATTTTCCCGTCTCGCTTGACGTACGCCTCGACCGCACCGTACTCCTGGTAACCCTGATCCTCTCCGTGCTCAGCGGCCTGTTTTTCGGCCTCCTGCCGGCGCTGCGCTCTGCCAGCCTGGCTCCTGCCGCGGTGCTGAAGGAAGACACGGCCCGAGCCTCCGGTGGACGCCGCAAGGTGCGCCTCACCACAACCCTGGCGGTGGTGCAACTCGCGCTCTCTCTGCTCCTGCTGACCTCGGCGGGCCTTTTCATTCGGGGCTTCCGGAGGGCGCAACGGTTCGATCCGGGCTTCAAACCCGATCACGTTCTTGTGGCTTCCTTCGATCTTTTCCCGGCCGGCTATACGCAAGCGCAGGGGCTCGAATTCGACCGCCAGCTCTTCTCGAAGCTCAATGCCTTGCGGGGTGTTCGGTCAGCGAGTCTGGCTGACGACGTGCCACTCGGCTTCACCAGAAACACCGAGATGATCAAGCTCGAAGGCTATGTGGCCGAGCCCCGGGAAACGATGGACGTCCGCAGTGCCACCGTCGGCCCGGACTACCTGCGAACCATGGATATTCCCCTCCTGGCTGGGCGTGAATTCACGCCGCAGGACACGAGAGACACGCAGCAGGTGGCCGTCGTCAACCAGGCGCTGGTGGACCGCTACTGGCCGCATCAAGACGCCGTTGGCAGACGGCTCTGGGCCGAAGGCCGCTGGTTCACTGTCATTGGGGTTGCGCGGAACAGCAATTATGATCGGTTGAATGAAGCGCCGATGCCTTTCCTCTATCTACCGTTGTTCCAGGTTTACTACCAACATCCCACCATTCACGCGCGGGTTTGGGGTGATCCGCTGGCTGCTGCCTCAGCCGTGGAAAAGGCGGTCCATGAACTCAATGCTGACTTGCCGGTGTTTGATGTCGACAGCCTCGGCTCGCGGATCCAGGTGGCAAGTGCCAACCAACGAATCGCCGGAACGTTTGTGGGCGCCTTCGGCATGCTCGCTCTAACTCTAGCGACGGTGGGAATCTATGGAGTGATCGCCTATACGACGCGTCAACGAGCGCATGAAATTGGCATTCGTGTGGCGCTCGGAGCCAAGCGTCGAGATATTCTCCGTCTGGTGCTCGGCCAGGGCCTTCGAATGACGCTGGCGGGCTTGGCCTTCGGACTCTTGATATCCCTGATTCTCACGCCCTTCCTGCGCAGCCAGCTCTTCGGGGTCACCACAACCGACGCGCTGACCTACGGCAGTGTCGCGGTCTTGCTGGTCGCAGTGGCGCTCGCCGCTTGCTACATCCCGGCGCGGCGGGCAGCGAAGGTTGAGCCCATGGTGGCGCTGCGCCATGAATGATTGCCGATTGTCGATTGCCGATTGACGATTGAAAGGGTAGCGCGGACCTCCGCCTTTGAGCTCCGCGGTTTGTGGTGAATCCGGACTGAAAAGCCGCAGACCGCAAAAACGACGGTCTGCGCTACAAGTGATTGGAGTGTTCCCACCTGTCATTCCGAGCGCAGCGAGGAATCCGCTTCTTCTGTTCTTCACAACAAAGCAGATCACTCGCTCTGCTCGGGATGACATCATCGGGGCCTTTTTGATCCAGCCTGCTAGCCCAGCAGCTAGCCACTGGCTGTTGGATGGAGAGAACCCATGCGAACACTGCTCCAGGACTTGAAGTACGGCCTACGCATGCTGACCAAGAAGCCCGGCTTTACGGCCGTTGCAGCCCTCACTTTGGCGCTGGGCATTGGAGCCAATACGGCTATCTTCAGCCTGTTCGATGCTGTGATTCTGCGTCCCCTGCCTTATCCTTCTCCCGAACAACTGGTCGGCCTCGGACAGTGGCGCAACCAGAAAGGCGAGGGTTACATTCAGACGGGCGTTTCAGCCCCGAATATCACCGACATCGCGAAGACGAACCTGTTCCAGCAAGTGGCCTATTATCGCTGGTCTGAGCTCAACATAACGGAAGGCAATCGGCCGGAGAGGGTGGAGGGCATCAAGGCCTCAGCCGATCTTCTCCCGATGTTCGGCGTTCAGCCTCTACTGGGACGCTTTTTTGCGCCTTCGGAGATGCAGATGGGGCACGATCAGGTGGCCATACTGGGCCATCGCCTCTGGAAGTTGCGTTATGGCTCTGACCCCGCCATTCTGGGCAAAAGCATCGATTTAGACGAGAAGCGGTACACCATCGTGGGCGTGATGCCGGCTTCTTTTCGCTTCACCTGGGACCAGGAAATGGACGTATTTGTACCGCTGGCGCTCACGCCCCAAGAGCTGAGCGAGACGGGGCGCAGCACTTCGCGCGATTTGCAAACGCAGGCGCGCCTGAAGCCCGGCATAAGCGTGGCAGAGGCCCAGGCAGCTATGAACACGCTAGCCGATAACCTGGCGAAGGAGTATCCCGAGGCCGATAAAGGCTGGGGCATCAAAGTTGAACCGCTGCATGCCGCGTATCATCGCCAGATGCAAACGCCGCTACTCATTATCCTGGGTGCGGTGCTGTTTGTGCTGCTCATTGCCTGCGCCAATGTGGCCAATCTGCTCCTGGCGCGCTCGACCGTACGCAGGCGCGAGGTCGCGATCCGGGTGGCCCTCGGTGCCAGTCGCCGCCGGCTGATCGCCCAACTCCTCACCGAAAGCGTGCTGCTTGCCGCGCTTGGGGGAGCGCTGGGCCTTCTCCTGGCCTACGCCGGGGATCGCCTACTAACGCTGGAGCTCGATCGTTACCAATTCAGTTTACCGAACGCCAAAGTGATCGACCTTGACTGGCGCGTGCTGCTCTTCAGCTTGATCATCACCCTGGCAACGGGAATAATTTTCGGCTTGGCGCCGTCTTTGACAAGCACAAAGACCGACCTGAACGAGTCTCTAAAGGAAGGCAGCATGAGTACTACCACGGAGCCGGGCCGCCGCCGGCTGCGCAGCACGCTGGTGGTCTCTGAGATGGCGCTGGCACTAGTTCTGCTGGCCGGAGCGGGCCTGCTGGTGCGCACATTCCTCAGGCTCATGGACGTCGACCTCGGCATCGACCCGACGAACGTCCTTACCCTAGGCATCTCTCTGCCCAAATACAAGTATTCCTCCGCGACTCAACAATCGCTCTTTTATCAGGAACTGCTTCTACGCCTCCAAAGCACGCCGGGCGTGAAAGCCGTAGGAGCGCGAGGCGGCTATGCAAACATCTTCTTTCAACCGGAAGGCCAGGCCCCAGCGGCGCCGGGACAAGAGCCGACGGCGGTGTACAGCTCGATTACGCCCGGTTATTTGAACGCCATGGGAACTGATTTGGTGGCGGGACGCGAGTTTTCCGATAGCGACGCCGAGGGCACGACCCCGGTGGCAATTGTCAGTGAGAGCGTCGCACGTCGGTACTGGTCACACTCGAGCGCGCTAGGCAGTCATCTTACGGTCCTGGCGCGTATCTATTCAGGCAAAAGTACGGGTGCATCTGAGCCACTTGAGGTCGTAGGCGTGGTGAAGGACGTCAGGAATGACAATCTCTGGGAGGCCGAGCCGGACATTTACGTGCCGTTTCAGCAGCATCCTGTGCCGTCTGTGTTCCTGGCGGTGCGAACAGCGGTGGTGCCTATGAGCGTGGTGCCGGCTGTGCGAGATGCTGTTCTGGCGCTGGATAGGGATCAGCCTGTGCACGACGCGAAGACCATGACTGACATTGTGACGGAAAACTACGGTGCTATCCGTTTTCCCATGACCCTCGTCTGGATTTTCGCTGCTCTCGCCCTATTGCTCTCTGCGGTCGGGATCTTCGGCGTCATGTCTTACAGTGTAAGCCGGCGCACTCGAGAGATGGCTATTCGCATGGCGCTGGGTGCAGGACGCCAGGAGGTGCTGCGGCTCGTGTTGCGCGAGGGGCTTATCGTGGCGACGGTCGGTATCGCGGTGGGACTGGTGGCCGCCCTGGGCCTGAGCCGGGTCATGGCCGGCTACGTCTTTGGAATCAAGTCCACTGACCCGCTCACCTTCACTGCCGCTTCGCTGCTGTTGATCGCCGTCGCTCTTCTCGCCAGCTACGTCCCCGCACGTCGAGCCACCAAAGTGGACCCCACGGTGGCTCTGCGCTACGAATGATTGACGATTTTCGATTGGCGAGTGGCGATTGACAATTCAGATTGTAGATTTCCGATTGCCGATTGACCGTCCCAGGTTCGACGAATCACTGTCGAACCAGCGCGCCTTTTGCTGTTCTGCGTGAGGCAAGCGTGATGGCAACGAGTTCGTCTGCTTCCCTGATAAGGTCCGCCAAACGTTCTGGTTTGAGCATGCCCGATTCGCGCAAGAGCTCAAGCCAATAGAGAGCTTCGTCCGCTTCTTCAACCACGATCGAAAGCTTGGCCGGGGTTTTTGCTCGCGACTGAGCTCGACCAGGCAGCGCGATAGTTCGCCGCAACGGAGGTCGCCGAACGCAGGAGTTGCCTATCCACAACCTGTGCGGCCAAGCCCCGAGGTAAGGCATCCGCCAACCTGATCACGCGTACCGCAAATGCTCGGGTCCGAGCCTTCAATTCCTCCGGCGTCATCTTACCATCCCTCGGGCAATCGACAATCAACAATCGAGAATCGTCAATCCCGAGTCTGTCCGGCAATCGAAAATCGACGATCGAAAATCGTCAATCCTGGTGCCGGTACACCTCCCACTTCTTGTAGTTGCCTAATGCCTCAGCCACGGCGTTGCCGTAGTGACTGCGGTTGACAGCTACATGATGCTCGTAGCCGTTCTTGCAGACGTATTGGAGCAGCTTTTGAAGGCGGGACACCTTCATCACCCCGTATCCACCGAAGCTCTGGGGACGATCGTCGGTGGTTTCGCCCTCGCCTACGTAAGCACGCATGCGGCCGTGAAGGTCATCGGTGGAGGCGCGGCAGAAAGTGATGGGCCCGCTCTTCAATTTCCCGACCACGGTCCCGTAAGTGCTGTCCTTGCCTACCGAGCCGGCGATGATCTCCTGGAAGTCCATTTTGAAATCTTCGAAGAAGTGCTTGGGAAGATTCGAGCAGTGGAAGATAACGCACTTATCGGCGTCGTCGCCGTAGTTGTTGTTCCAGTCGACAATGGCGCTGGGCGTCCCGGAGGCGAGTTGCAGAATATACATGCCGATCATTCCGATCATATCCGTCTCGCAGGCGCTAGGGACAAGGTTGTTGGACATCATGCTCATCAGCGTGCAGGGCACCACTCCGAAGAACTCTTCCATCGCCGTCCAGCACTGCACCGAAGAGCCCACCAGTTCGTTGGCCTTCATCCATTCGTCCACGATCAGACCGAATTTGGCCATCTTTAGCAGCGAGGCCGGCGGGATGCCGCGCGTTTCAACATAGCCCTGGATGCCGTCGAGCTTGGCCTTCGCTTTCGGGTCGTCGTCCTTCAGACGGCTGACGCGGCCGAAGACCTCCGAGAGGTCCAGCGTCTCCACCGTGATCCCGGCGTGCTCCATCAGCTTTTCACTGAAGCGAACTGTATTAAACGCAGCAGGCCGGGCGCCCAGCACGCCCACGCGGACGTTTCTCATACCTTTAACGACGCGGCAGGTGGCGGCGAACGCTTTCAAATCAGCTTTGAAAGAGTCGGAGGCTGGCTTGACCGTATGTTGGCCGGTCAAAGTGTAAGGGATGCCATACTGCCAGAGGTTGTTGCACACCGAAATCTTGCCGCAGAAGCTGTCCCGACGCGACCCCATCAGCATCTTGTCTGCAGCGTCAGGGAAGGCGTGCACTAGCACCGGCACGTCGAGTCCTGCCATACGAATACTGTTGGCGACGCCACGCTCGTCGCCAAAGTTGGGCAGGCTTACCAGGATGCCGTCAATTCTTTCACGGTGGTTCTTGAACAGGTCGGCGCACTTTCGAGCGTCTTGCAGGGTTTCGACTGACCCGAACTTAGTATCCTCCGGGGTGAGGCACACGGCCTTGTAACCCTCCTGCTCGAGAACCTGCAAGATCTCCTCCCGGCCCTGGCGGCACAGCTCAGCCGGGAAGAAGCCGCGGTTGCCGATGATGACTCCGAATGCTGCGCTCATGGAGGGACCTCCTTGTCCTCTCTGGTTCTGGAATCACAAGCCAGAAACCTTCTGAACCGGGGATTGTAACACACAGAAAAGAGGGCAAAAGGTGAAGCCTCGCGCTTGGGCTCATGGCTTGTCGTCTTAGTAGGGGCGGGCCTCGCGCACGCAACCACAAGGGCTCTGCCTACACGGCGCTGCTTTTCGATCCACGCCTGGGCGCGAATACAGTAATCGAAGTTCGGATGATTGAGAACTCCAAAAAGCAAGAACAAGCGGCAACTACCGGGGTGGCGAGCCGGGGAAGTGCCGGCACCAGGCAGTCCCAGATATGATTTTCCGTAATTAACTGCGCCATTATACGTCGTTTTGTATTACTTCAACGACAAAAAAAGCGTAGGCGACACCTTTTCAGGTAGTTATGGAAGCGGGGCGATTGGCAAGCCGATTGCCATATGGTTCTATCAGCCGGGGGCGAGTAAGCGAGGGAAAGAAGGTGTGTACTCTATTATATATATTAGGCGTGTTTAATACACATAGAGTAAAAGGAGGTC
>DATJKY010000111.1:0-5128 GCA_035490955.1 Terriglobia bacterium
CACGGACATCCTGAACCTGCGTCAACAGGTCTTAAGCGTCGAAGAGACGCACATCTTTTCCCCGTCGCTCCTAAATACGGCACGGTTCGGTTTTTCCCGAGCAGGATACTATTTCACCGGGGAACCGACTCCCGGCACTCCAGCCGCCAGCGTCCCCGGATTCCTTTCCGGCTTGCAAGTAGGTGCGGTAGTCGTCGGCGGCAGTGCTGCCTCGAATCCGCAGGCGCAAATCGGCCTCGCAGGAAGTAATAACGGCAGCAATCTGCCCATCAAACGAAATATCTTCACCTACGAAAATCGTCTGGCGTTCACCCGCGGCCATCATCAACTGAGTTTTGGCGCCTGGTTCCAACAGCTCCAGTCAAACGAAAAGATCGCCCTCAGCCAGTACGGGCAAGCCACGTTTCCGAGTTTGACGCAGTTCATCCATACCGGCGTCACAAGCTCTTTCCTCTATAACCCTGCTCCAACGGAACTGAACTGGCGCTCCCTGTTCAGTGCCTTCTACGTCGAAGATGTAATCCGCTTGAGACCAAGCCTCACCCTCTCTCTGGGATTCAGGGCAGAGATCTCCACCGGCTGGAACGAGGCTCACGGTCGCGCAGCGAATTATACGTTTCCGAATGGTGTCATCTCCTCCGAACCAAACATCGGAACGTCATTCTTCACCGTGAACAACGCCAAGTTCCTCCCGCAACCACGTTTGGGCCTTGCGTGGAGCCCCCTGGGACCGAAAACGGTGTTGCGCGCTGGGTTCGGCATGTACAACGACCTCCAGGACGCGCTGGGCTATCGGGCTGATCAGAATGCACCCTTCAATCCGGTTTACAGCCTGGCTAACTATCCAGTGTCGAAGCTCCCTATCGACCCTGCGGCGGCTGTGCAAACGGGAGCGAAACTTGTTCCCGGGGGTGTTCAGCCGGACATGCAAACGCCCACCCTGATTTCCTGGTCGCTGAGAGTGCAACGCGAACTCTCACCCAATACATCTTTGACGGTCGGCTACGTCGGTTCTCACGGTTATCACGAACTGGTCGGGATCGATGCGAACACGCCAGTGCCTGTGATATGCCCTGCCTCACCTTGCCCCGCTACCTATCCCGCGAATTTCCCTGCGGGCATTGCCGGCACTCCGGTTCCTGCTGGCACCTACTACATCCCTTTTGTTCCGCCAGCTACCCCAAGGGCGAATCCGAGCATCGCGAACACGTGGACGTGGTTTTCCGTTGGCACTAGCTCGTACCACGCCCTTCAGGTGGATGTGTCCAGGCGACTCAGCAAGGGGTTGTCTTTCCGCGGGGTCTACACCTATTCGAAGGCGCTCGACGATGGCGATTCCTTGAACCAGACAACCGCCGCCAACGCCCCAGGACTCGTAGCGAATCCCTACAACCTGCGAGCCGACAAGGGGCTAGCGACCTTCAACGTAACAAACCTGGCGGTCCTGAACGCACTCTACGAACTGCCATTTGGCCAGGGTCAAAGGTATCTGAGTGACTCGACAGGTTGGAAGGGACATCTGCTTAGCGGCTGGTCGCTCGGCAGCATCGTCAACTTACAGTCCGGATTTCCGCTTACACCGCAACTCAGCTACAACCCGTCTAACAACGGTGACACACGCAATCCTGTCCGGCCGTTTCTCAATCCGAACTTCCAGGGACCGCTCGTACTCGGAAATCCGAACCAGTGGTTTAACCCTCAGGCATTTCTTGCACCGCCCGCGAACAGCGGATTTTTGGGCAACGCGGGGCGCGACGTCATTCCCGGTCCGGGTCTTGCTACGTGGGATTTCTCCGTGCTAAAGGCCACAACTCTCACGGAGCGGTTTCAGTTGCAATTCCGAGCGGAGATTTTCAACCTCCTAAACCGCGCTAATTTCAATACTCCAAACCTGATTGTGTTTACGCCACCAACAGCGTCAAATCCTACTGGGGTTTCTGGGACCGCAGCCGCGATCACCGGCACGGCCACAACAGCGCGCCAGGTCCAATTCGGCTTGAAGCTCCTTTGGTGAACCGCTCAAACCGTTTCTGGCACCCACCTGAGGTTGGTTAAAACGTCCGCCCACGGCGGCGCCGCCTTGGTCCCTCCCAGCATGACCAACGCGGAACCCATCCATTGGATTTCTCGACTTTGAGAGGTAGGCTCACTCAATCGATGGCACCACCTTGCAACGGGAAGCTACTGGATGTTGCGGACGGCAGCGAGCATCTCTTCCGCGCGAGGGCGTACGCGGATATCTTCGGTGAAATTCTCCCAGCGCACAATGCCGGAGCGATCGACCAGAAACTCCGCTGGGCGGGAGATGTCGTGGCCATCGGGTCCCCCTGCGACATGCACCAGATCGTAACGGTGGATTACGTCTAATTTGGGATCAGACAGAAACGTGAAGGTGTAGCCCGCCTTTCGCCGCAAGTTGGCGGACACCTCCGGCGGGTCAACACTGATGGCGACTGGGCGAACTCCAAGCGCCTGGAATTCCTGAAGCTGCTTCTGGATGCCTCGTAACTCGAGGAGGCAGTACGGTCACCAGTAGCCTCGATAGAAAACCAACAAGACGGCTTTGGGCTGGGGACCGTCCGCGGACGCCGCAAACAACTGCGAAAGGGAAGTCTGCTGCCCACTGCTGTCCAACAGGGTGAACTCGGGCAGGCGTTGTCCTACTTGTGGCGCGCCCGCAGATTTGGGAATGTCTCTGGTGTGACGGAACAGCGCAACGTTTCCAGCGAGAAGCAGAAGCGCAATGCCAGTGACGCCTGAACCCCAAATCTTACCTCCGTAGATCGCCGACCGGCCAAAGGCACGCGCCAGTCCGATTAAGAGGTAGACTAAACCAAGGGCCGGCAGCAGAAGATTAATCCAAGGGAGAACGTGCGGAATCGGTTGAGGCGGGCGTAAGAAGTAAAAGAACTGGGTGGCAATGCCGAACAACGTTATGATCAAGCCGTACCAGAGGGCGGAATTGGTGCGCCGCTGGGTCGCAGGCGAGATGAGTGTTTCCGCCATGGAGAAGAGTGTAGCAAGAAAAGCGTGCGGAAGAGGGAGCAACCGCGGTGAAATCGACGAACTTCTGGTATTCCGGGGCAGCTTGTGTGCCTTGATACAAACGCAAGAAGGATGCCGAAGTCCTGGGGATGAGCTTACAGCACTGCTCTTTCCAAAACGCGGCTATCCCTCGAGGCCAAGAGCGACTGGGGAAATCCCTAGTTGCGTAGAGATGATCCAAGTCCCAGGCTCATCAGTGCCAGACGAATGGAAAACGCCGGTCCGGTACCGCCCGGTTCTAAGCCACTCTACCTCGGAAAGGCCATCCACAAGATTTATCGCACCTTTTGGAGGAATCGCTATAAGGTTTGGTGATGATCGCGACGATTCTTCGAGTGGCTTTTCGATCCGCTGCGGCAGACGGTGGCCGACGAGCAACCCAGACGGGCCATTGCGCATCGGTGCAGCACAAACCTCATCGCCGCCCGGAAGGAGGATGAGATGAGACGAGACTTCGCAGCAATCCTGTTTAGTTTATTGGCGGGTCTTACCCTGCTCGCGAACCCGCCAGGGCTAGAAGCCCGGTCGGCTTCGAAGGAGGACGACCGCCTCAACAATTCAGCCCTGGTGATGAAGGAAGCCATGGGTATGCAGTCAGGCATACCGCAGAGTCTTCTGGAGAGGGCATTTTGTGTGATTGTAATCCCTTCCGTCATTAAGGGGGCTTTCGGCGTTGGAGGAAGTTATGGCCGTGGCGCAATGAGTTGCCGGAGTGGCGAGAATTTCAAGGGTCCCTGGACCCCACCATCGATGATGGCTCTCGAAGGAGTTAGCTTCGGGTTCCAGGCTGGGGGGCAAGCGACGGACTTTGTGCTGTTGGTGATGAACTCGCGAGGCGCTCGTTCGATTCTCAGCGGGAAGGTGAAGATCGGTGGTGACGCAGCGGCGTCGGCGGGCCCCATAGGTCGGAACATGCAAGCAAATCTTGACATATTCATGCGGACCACGATTTTGAGCTATTCGCGGTCCCGCGGCTTGTTCGCCGGCGCGTCCCTGGAAGGTTCCACCCTGCGTCCGGATAATAGGGCTAATAGAAACCTGTACCGCAAGGATGTTAGCGCCAAAAGCATTGTGATCGACGGCGCCGTTCCGACGCCAGCCTCAGCGGAAAGACTAATCTCGACGTTGAACCAGTATGGCAAAAGTCCGGCGGCGACAACCGCGTCCGTCCACACTGCCCCGCCTCCAACTCCCAATCGCCCGCCGGTGGGAACCTGTTTTGCCGATCCGGTCCAGGTTGTCTCCGGCTCGGGTGATACCGTTTCGGTCCGAGCTGACGCCAGCGATCCTGACAACGACCCCCTAACCTATACCTGGACGGCGACGGTCGGCACGATCGAGGGCTCCGGTTCCCAAGTCCGCTGGAACCCCGCTGGCGCGGTCGCGGGCCCATACTCTATCAACGTACGTGTGGATGATGGTCGCGGCGGCAGTGTGAGTTGCGTTGCCCAAGTCTTTGTGGTTTCCCGCCCGCAAACGATGAGCTGCTCGGCAAGCCCAAGTTCGGTTCATGCGGGGGACCGGGTGCACATCACTGCATCTCCCAGCAACCCCAACAACGATCCGCTTACATTCACTTGGGAATCGGGCGGCGGCCGGGTCATTGGCTCCGGGGCGGAAGTTGACCTCGACACCACCGGTGTAAAGCCTTCGCGTTATGAAGTGACTGGCCAGGTGACCGACGGACGGGGAGGCAACGCCGAGTGTCGAGCTGAATTCAACGTGGAGGCTCCACGGACTGCCGAGTAAGTCAAGCTTGCCGTCCGCAGTTTCTCCGACGGGCCTGCTACAAGCGGAGTAGGCCCAAGTGGAGAAGTCAAAAAAACGCTCATCTGCATTCGCACCGGAATATCTACGGGCGCCCGCGCCGACGCGCTGCATTTTGGAGGTCAAAATGCGAGTTTCGGCTTCCGAACCTAAGCTCTTCTTTTTCGTGCTTGTGCTGTTTTTTGTTGGTCCTGCCAACGCGCAAGACCTGGTTCTGTCCGGCGTGATTGTTACTCCGGATAAAGTGCTTGACAAGGGATGGGTCGTCATCAAGGGCGGACGAATATTCTCGATTGTGGAGAGCGCGCCTGATCGT
>DATJKY010000112.1:0-9318 GCA_035490955.1 Terriglobia bacterium
TTTCAGCACCGTTTCCGCCACTCGAGAGGTGAAAAAGGGCTTGCCCTGGGCGACGGTCTCCACCGCCTGGACGAGCGAGGAATCGAGATCCGTCTTCAGCACAATGCCCTTGGCTCCAGCGGAGAGGACTTCGTGAACGACTTTTTCGGATTCGTCCATCGTGTAAATCAAGACTGCCGTATCGGGGACGCGTTTTACAATCTGGCGAGTTGCTTCCAAACCGTTTAGTTCCGGCATGCTCAGATCCACAACGGCGATGTGAGGCATCAGTGTGGCGGCCATCTCCACAGCCTCACGCCCATTCGACGCTTCGCCGCAGACCTTCCACTCCGGCTTCTCTTCCAATAAGGACCGAAGTCCACGGCGAATCACGTGATGGTCGTCAGCCAGCAGGATGCGCAGCATAATGCCTTTCAAAAGCCACGGAGTCACCGAGGCACAAGGGAAATGTACTCAGAATCCCGCGGCATTCTGTTCGTCGTTTGTCTCTGTGGTCTACATTCGTGATTCATCATTCGTACTGGCTCTGTGGCCTGCGTACCTCTGCGGTGTGATGTGAAGTGGTAGCCACGGTCAGTGCTTTTTCTTGACCGTGGGCTTTTGGTTTGCGGGAAGAACCCACGGTCAACCACAATCCGATTGACCCTGGTTACCCACTAACCCCTGGCCTCTGGTTTTTTGTGTCCCCGTGGCTCAGTGGCTGAGGATGGTTGGTTTGTTCACGAGAAACCGGACCCAAGTGGGAGAGGCCGCGAGCGTCTTCTGCTTTGTCCCTGACGGTTTCTATTTGCGTCTCTGTGTCTCTGTGTTTCTGTGGTTGGAGATCATTGGTTTGCGGACGAGAAATGGGGATCGAAACCAGGACCGTTGTACCGGCGCTTCCGGAACGGATTTCAAACTTGCCGCGGAACTGCTGCACGCGTTCTCGCATGCCGGCGATGCCCACACCCAGCGGCGTGCCGCCGTGCAGGCTGGCGAGCGGCTCCGCTCCCATGCCGCGGCCATTGTCCTCAATACTCATCCGCACCCGCTTGGAATCCCGCTCCAGTCGCACCTTCGCGGTGTCCGCTCCGGAGTGACGCAGGATATTCGACATGCTCTCCTGCACGATTCGAAACAGGGTGGCATCAATGTCCGGCGGCAGCAGTTCCATTTCAGGCGGCGCATCGAAAACAATTCGCAGGTTGGCCCGCTTCATCATGCCGTCCAGGTACCAGCGAAGGGCGGCAACCAAACCAGCCCCATCCAGCATGGGTGGGTGCAGCGCGTAGGACACACTACGCACTTCCAGCAAGGCCTTGTGGCTGAGGGAGTGCGCATCTTCCAGAAGGTCGCGAGCCCCGTCTTGGGCCAGGGCGGGATTTGCCAGCGCTCGGCCAAGGCAGAGGGAGATTCCAGCCAGGTCCTGCGCTGTTCCGTCATGAAGGTCGCGCGCTATCCTCCTGCGCTCCTCATCCTGGGAGTGCAGCAATTGCCCGGCCAGGGCTTTGAGGGATTTCTCCAGCCGCCGGCGAAGTCTCAGGTTCGTCATCAGGCCGGCGATCAGGAGAGATTCCAGAGCCAGCAGTATAATCGTTCCGACCACCTGCCACTTGTACTGCTCCCACAGGGATGGAGTCCTGAACTTTACGATGCTTCCGGGCGGCAAGTCCTGTTCGCGAAAGCCCCATCGCTGGAGCTGGCGCCAGTCGAACATGTACGTTGAGGCTGCTTCCTCGGGGACCACGATCTCTTCGGGTCTCGTGCCGTTCAGGATTTGCAGTATGCATGTCGCAGCGAGTTTGCCCAACTTTGGGAACTCCGCTACCAGCCCGCCCACTACTCCGGTACCAAGGTAAGTGTCGGACGTACCATACACCGGCGCTTTCGAAGCCTTGGCCAGAATACTCGCTATATCCCGCGGAATATAGCTGGCTCCCGCCGGGTCGCGTGAATACAAAGCATAAAGGACGATGGTACTCCTGGGAAGGGCTGACAAGCGCTCGACCAGTTCCGGGATGGAAGAGTCCTCCAGGTATTCAAATTCCATTGCTCCTTCCAGCGGCTTCAGTTGTTCGCGGGCTTCCCGCTCATAAGCCCGCTCCCAAGTACTGGCACCGAAGATAACCAGGACCTTCCGGGCTTCGGGCTGCAGCCGCTTGGCCGCCTCAATTGTCTTGCGGGTATCAACCTTCATCCACACCGCCACTGAGTTGCTGCCGAATGGGCGAGCCCTCAGTTCGCTCGGCGCATTCCCGCAATAGACCACCGGCACGCCGGGCAACACGTCCGTAGGCGCGTTGCCGACGAACAGGATCACATCAATTCTGCGGTGAGCGTATTTTGATCGCAGCCAAGCAATCTGTTGCGTTTGAATGTCGGGTAAGCGCCCGGGGTCCAGTTCCTCGTGGTAAATTTCCACTCCCGTCGTGCCTAATTGCTGGGCCAGCATACCGCGAGCGCTCTGCTCTAGCGCTACGTTGGAAGGTGCGCCGCCATCATCCAGAAACACAATTAGGACACGCTTGGGATGCGCCGCCCGGGCAACGCCGTCGACAGGATGGAGCAGCGAAGCGGACCGTAACTCTTTCACCTGTGCCACGGTGGCTGGCTCCACTAGGAAACAGGCGGCAACCGGTACGAGCAGGGACACCAAAAGTTTCCTGACCGGATCCAAAGAGAATCCGGCCGCGCGAACACCGACACGTCTCCAGAAACTCCTGACCAGAGCAACACCTGCCTTCCCTCCAGGGTTAGATGGACGATCTTATCACGACACTTCTCGTCAAAATCCATCAAAATTGCGAATCAGTTTCGCGCTATTCGTAAGTAAGGCTAAGAAACTGCGGGGTCTTAAGCTACCAATTTTTCAAAAACTCAGAAGCCCTTTTCCACGTACTACGTATTTTCGGCAACCCAGACTGCTATTTTTGCATTTCAAACTCCTACTTTCGGCAACCCCAAAGTCACAATTTTGGCAACCCCAAAACCCGTACATCTACGAATTGACAGAAATCAGCCCATCGCGCAATCTCATGCCTTCAACGTTGGCGGAGTTCCAGTCCCGCGAAAGAGTTTGCGACTGAAGAGCGACAGGCCCTACGTGACAGGGATCAAACTGCCCCCACCCTGTCATTCTGAGGAGGCCGCACGGCGACCGACGAAGAATCTGCTTTTGGCGGTAAAGAACAGAAGAAGCAGATTCCTCGCTTCACTCGGAATGACAGGTAGGGGAGTTTTCACCTGTATAGGTGAGCCGAAGGCCATGTGACAGTCGGGATGACATGTCGGGGCCTTTTCAACAGCCTTTACTGTACGTTATCTCGGAAAAAGGAGGATGAAATGTGGCAGATCAAGAACGCAGCTCGCAGGGCGAACGGGCGTGGCCTCGGTGCTTTGCTTTTGACGGGTGTACTGATCATGGGAACCACTCCCGGTTTCTCCCGTGGGCCGAGGCCGGAGACCATTGAGGCTACCGCCATGGGTACCGGCACCCAGCTCGGGGCGAACATTGGCGTCACCCTGAACATTTATGATTTCTCGACACCGGCGGACAAGCAGGTTCTGGTCCAGGCCTTCCAGAAAGGCCAGAACCAGGGGTTGGTTACAGCACTCCAAAGAATGAGAGCAGTGGGACATGTCGAGATCACGGGGACTCTCGGCTACGACTGCGCCTACATTGCCCAGATTCCGACCCCGACGGGCCGGAAAATTCGTTTTGTCACCAACCGCCAGATTAGATTCGGTGAAGCCTGGACGGACAGCCAGACCATGTCCTTCAACTTGACGGCGGGCGAAATTGACTTGAACGCGACCGACAAGAGCAAGGACACCGGCGTTCTGTTTCCCGCCGCCCAGCTCATCATCGACAAGGAAGGGAAGTTGCAGCTTGATCTCAATCAGAACGCTTGGAAGCTGGTTGACGTTATCGACTGGCCAGGAACGCAAGGCGTGAATTAGCAGGCTCGAGGTTTGGAACTTGCCTTCGTGAGTCAAGTTTTCGGCAACGTTGCAAGCCAGAGACCCCTTACCCGGTCCCGCGACGCGGGACCACATCTCCCCTTGGGAGAGGGCTGGAGTTTCTAGATTTATTGCCCTCTCCTTTGGGGCCTTTGGGGAGAGGGTGGCGATCCGCGGAGCGGGAGACCGGGTGAGGGGTTAATGGCTCGCAGGTCTGAGGCCCAGCCTCGCTAGCGCTTTACTGACGCGCACTCCAAAAGAGGTGACTTTATGAAAATTCGCGGCTTCGCGATCTGGTTTGATCTGGTTCTGCTAGCCCTCCTGCTAATGAGCAGTTACGTGGCGGCCACGGGTCCACAGCGGGGCGGCAACAAGTATGTCTGCTCGGAAGCAAACCCGGAGACAATGTGCAGCGCCGGTACCACGTGTGGATCTGTTTCCGCTCCCTGCACAGTGGACATCAAGCGGACGGCCAATGCGGCGTCTGTCACTCCGGGTATTGCCGGCGCCAAATCGAACGCACCGTTCTGCGTAAAGGTCGGCACCACGGTAACGTGGAACAGCTCGTCCAAGAACGTAGGTTTCGTCTTGGACTTCGGCCCCTCTTCTCCTTTTGACCAGGGAACCATCATCGGCGGCTCGGACCGTTCTGTTTCGGCCGTGGCCAAGAAGGCGGGTTGTTACAAGTTTTCCGCCGGTGCTTGCGTTTCCGGAGCCATTTACGGGATGTGTGGGCAAACGAGCTCGGAGATCATCGTCACCAGCGGCAATTAGTGTCCTGAGCTGCGCGGATGTGCAGTGAGCGCAGCTCCGAAGGGGCGAAATATCTTAGCCCAGGGCGCAGAAGGTATGAAAAAATCGTTGGCCACCGGCCGCTGCGGCTGCGTCGCTCGCTGTGCGGAAAGCCTGCGGCTTTCCGGCAAGTGACTGAGCCCAAAGAGTTTAATCTTAAGCCAGCGGTCCGGAAGGGCCGAGCCCTTCCGCACAGCAGGCGGCAGAGCCGCGATTTTTTCACACCTGCGCAGCCCTGGGGAGAGAAATAACGCCCTCACCCCGTCCGTCAGCTGACGGGCACCCCTCCCCCCGCCGCCCCGGAGGCGCTGGGGCGCTGGGCCGCTGGGGGGCGGGAGAGGGAAGGGGGAAAGGGAAGATGCCTCAACCCACGGCTGGCGCCGTGGGCTACGTTATATCGCTCCTTCGGAGCTGAATTTCTCTTGGAACGGGAGGTTCCGAAATGAGGAAACTGGCACTGCTACTGGTACTGGGAATTGCATTTCTGTCGGCGCTCTCCTACGGCCAAGAGGAGAAGAGCAAGTCCGAAGCCTATTCCGCGGTGGCAATCGGAACGGGTGGGAGCGTGGGTGGCAAATCAAAGCAGTTTGACTTCAGGATCAGCAAATACACAAGCGACGAAGAATTGGCTAAGTATGCCGAGACTCTGAAGGAGCAGGGTCCG
Source organism: Terriglobia bacterium (assembly GCA_035490955.1). Taxonomy (GTDB): domain Bacteria; phylum Acidobacteriota; class Terriglobia; order UBA7540; family UBA7540; genus DATJKY01. The sequence goes on from DATJKY010000112.1 coordinate 5,396, forward strand.
GACGCTCTTCGCCGGGCGCTGGAGAAGGTGGATATAGGGCGGATCAATCCGGTCGGGAGCGTGGGCAACCAGATTGCCGTGGCGCGAAAGCGCCAGGATGGCGCCGACACGGTGATAACCATCGTAACGGCTCGCATTATGCCGTTCATCGAGCTTTACCAGAGCGGCCGATCCACCCAGTACCCTTTCGGATACCTGCAAGTGAAGCTGAACGAAAAGGGTGAGGGAGCCGGGCAGATTATGGCGGCGGCCAAGATTCGCTTCAACAGGAAGAGTGGTAAGTACGAAATTGAGAGTTACGGCAATCAGCACATCAAGGCTGTGAACGTCCGCCCGATGAAATAGGCGGCACCCCGGCGCCGCTCTCCCGCTCGAAGCTCTGAGCGCAGTGCGGGCTCTGGGCCGCAGGGCGCCGATAGAAAACTTCAGCCACAAAGACGCAGAGGGACCGAGTCTGAAAGAAAGCGGTCGGGCTCTACTAAGTCTCCCACGTGTTATTCGGAGGAGGTCGCCGGGCGACAGGAATTTGCTTCTTCTCTTCGTCAGCGCAAAAGCAGATTCCCCGTCGTGCGCAGCGGCGACCTCCTCGGAGTGACAGGGCTTGGTTGAAAACGAGTGAGTTACCTGCGACTTTCGGCGGAGCGCAGGACAGCGGAGCGAGGTCCTATTTGAGGACTCCGATGGAGTCCTCCGAGTTTCGCTCGGAGCGGGGCATCGGACTCCCGAAACCGGAGAATCTGCTCTTGGTTGCAGCTTTAGGCCGCGCCGTGCCTCTGTGGCGAGTCTTCCTGTAGCCTTTCGTGCCACTACCGTGAGGTACTCTTGAGCGAACTCGTGGTTCTGGGATTCAGCGATCGGTATCGTGCCGAAGAGGTCCTGGGGCAGTTGCGACGCCTGGACTTTAGCTGGGCGCCCGACTTGGAGAATGCCGTGGCGGTAGAGGTGGACACCCGAGGCGGGCTAAGACTCCGCCACAGCATGGCGCTCGATCCCGCCTTTGCTGATTCAGCCCCGGCGTGGAGAGCGCTCCTGCTTGCGATACAACCACAGGCAGTCCCTCTCCAGCCTGCTTCGAGAGAACGTGCCAGCGAGTCCAAGGCGCTGAATGCCGAAGCCTTGTTGTGGCGGCGCGAGCTCATGGCCGACCCGGTGTTTCTGCGAGACTTGGGCGCGGTCCTGCGCCCTGCTGATTCGGCCATCTTCGCTGTCGTGACAGATGCGGACGCCGCCGTTCGGGTCCTACGCGGATACTCGAGCGTCCTGTTGCGTACTTCACTGACCGAAGCCCAGGCAAAAAAGCTACGACCGTCGCGCAACGGTCCGAATGGTCCGTCTGTGGAGCGCAGGGCCCTATAGGCCGTCATGTTGTAGGGGCGAGTCGCCGCGGCGACTGGTCGCCCAGGGCAGAAATTGTGGTCCTGCTCACCATGGGGTGTAGGGCCGACCCAAGGTCGCAAAAAGCGTGAGTAACAGCCCTCTCCCGTGGGGAGAGGGTACGGCGAAGCCGGGGATGAGGGGTCCACCCTCCTCCAAGGGCGAGGGCCATCGTGAATTCTGATCGCCACACGATGACCCTTCGAAATGCGAAAAGAACCATTGAAAGCGATTCGTTGAAATTCAAATTCGCAAAGGAGGAAATATGAAGACGGTTCGAACACTCAGTATCTCGCGCTGGTGGACCCAACTCTTGCTGATTGTGATCGTGGCGAGCAGCGTTCCAGGGTTGAACACTAGAGGACATGCCGCCGCGCGCGCCCAAGCGGGCGGCACTCAGAAACCCAACATCCTGTTCATCATGGCGGATGACATCGGCTGGATGCAGGTGGGCCTCTACCATCGTGGCATAGGGCTTGGGGAGACACCCAACATCGACCGCATCGGAAAGGAGGGGGCGATGTTCACCAGCTACTACGCCATGCAGAGCTGCACGTCCGGGCGCAACGCCTTTTTCACCGGCATGTATCCGGTGCGCACGGGCATGATTCCGCCGCAGCTTCCCGGCAGCCCGAGCTATTTGAGGCCCGGCACGCCGGCGCTCGCCAAATTCCTCTACGATCTGGGCTACACCACCGGCCAGTTCGGCAAGAACCACCTGGGTGACCACACCGCCGCCCTGCCCACGGCGCACGGCTTCCAGGAGTACTGGGGTTACCTCTACCACCTCGACGCCATGGAGCAGGTGAGCTTCCCTGACATCAACAAGACGACGACCCTGCAGACCATCGCGCCGCCGTGCAAGAACACGCCGATCCCCGGCATTCCGGAGGTCCCCGGTGCCGTGGATCCCAGGACGACCACTTGCCTCACGCCTCCGCGCAACGTCCTCTGGTGCAAGTCCTCCGACGGCACGGAGGCAAACCAGAGCTGCACGGACCAAGGTCCGTTGACCCTGGACCGCTCGAGAACCGTGGACGAGGAAATCGCGGCCAAGACCGTCGATTTCCTCGACCGCAACGACCCCAAGAAGACCAACAAGCCCTTCTTCGTCTGGTACAACCCGGCGCGGATGCACATTACCACCATGCTGTCGCCCAAGTATGAGGCCATGCTGGGCGAGCGGGGTGGCAAGGATTGGGGCATCCAGGAAGCCGGTATGAAGCAGTTGGACGACGACATCGGGACCGTGCTGGCGAAAGTGGAACAGATGGGCCAAATGGATAACACCATCATCGTCTTCACTACGGACAACGGCGCCGAGATGATTACCTTCCCTGACGGTGGCGTGACCCCGTTCAAGGGTCAGAAGGGCGAGGCCTGGGAAGGTGGCTACCGCGTGCCGTGCGTGATTCGCTGGCCGGGCCACATCCAGCCGGGCACGCTGCTTACCGAGATGTTCGCTTCCCTCGACTGGCTGCCTACATTGGTAGAGATCGCCGGCGGCCCCAAGGGGAACGATCTCAAGAAGCAGATCGAGGCCGGGAGTTACCCGGGCATTGTCAAGACGACGCTGGACGGGGTCAACCAGCTTGATTACCTGACAGGTAAGACTGATAAGTCGGCGCGAGACGTCTTCTATTACTTCTCGGGTGCAACGCCTTCCGCAGTCCGTTACAAGAACTGGAAGATGTACTTCACCATGGCCCAATCCGGCGCGGAGGGGTGGATCCTGCCGCCCATCCCGTTCCACATCACCCTGGTCCAGAACATCAGGCGCGACCCGTTCGAGCAGGCGGTGGGCCCCTCCCAGAAGACCACGATGAGCGTTGGGGGCGCACTTGCCTCGGCGTCGACCGCTTACTTGTACGACTGGAACCTGCTGCCCATTGGCCAGCAGTTGTGGCTGGAATGGTTTGAGACGCTCAAGACGTTCCCGCCAATGCAGGCACCGGCGAGCTACAACCTCACCCAGGTGATGGACCAGCTCAAGTCCGCAGGGCACGGGAGCGACTAGCACGACGAGGCGGGCACCTCATTGCCGATTGAAGATTGCAGATTGACGATTGATCCATCCAAGAGGCTTTGCAATCGACAATCGCAAACGGCAATCGGCAGTGTGGGGGGGCGCTGGTCCTCGAATTCATGCTGGCGAGCAAGGGTAGCGCAGAGTTCCACTTCTCAGGGACTCTGCGGCTCTTGTCTTGGAATTGCGAAGCGCGGCCCCAGTCCCGCGAAGCGGGACACCGTGAGTAGCCGTAGGTGAAACCTACGGACACGGAAGGCAACGAGATAATCCCGGCCCTGGAGGGGGCCGGACAGCGGCCACGGTCAACCCCTTGCGGGGTTGGAGCGAAAGGCGGCGGCGTCATCCGTAGGTTGAAATCTACGGCTATTCACGGCTGGCCCCTACCGGGGCCCAACAGCTATGGGTAGGGCAGAGCGCCGTTTGCCGGCAATTCTGGGTTGAAAGGACTTGCTTGAAATTCAAATTCGCAAAGGAGGAAACGTGAAAGCGACTCGAACGCTTAGTATCCCACGCTGGTGGA
>DATJKY010000113.1:0-2337 GCA_035490955.1 Terriglobia bacterium
GAGGTGATGGAGTTGCTGGCGCAGTATTACGCCCGGCGGGAGGCGGACGATGCTGCGGCGAACGCCTAAGAAGGCAAAGGACAGGTTTGCGAAAGTGCCACTGTGGTGGGCCGAACAGGCGGCAGAGGCAACCCGGACCCGGAAGGCGATGGTATGGATCTGGTTGCTGCATCTCTCCTGGGAATCCCGGAGCTCGACGTTTCGGCTGCCGAACGAACGCCTCCGCGGGAGTGGTGTTAGCCGATTCACCAAGGTGCGTGCTCTCCGGGAGTTGGAGGCCGCCGGGCTCATTCAGGTGAGGCGGGAACGCGGAAAATCGCCGACAGTCACAGTACTGTATCTGTAGGGAACACCTGTGCAAGGTTACACAGTGTGCAAGGTTGCTCAGGTACCTGAGCAGCGTATGCTCACCCGGTCCCCTTCTCTCTTCTCTCTCTTTCTTACTTCTCTTCAAACTATAACTAGGGAGGATGGAACTCGGTCATGATGAGAAGGTCTGAGGCCGAGGATCAGGACGACGACAGCTGGCACCGTCTCGTGATCTGCGAGGAAGATCGTCTAGCTCGTGATGGAGTTCGAGCCCGTCCTGGAGCGATTGGCTTCCGCTGGTTCAAGGCTCCGAACATCATTCCGATCGAGCAAGCTCGACGTGTCCGACGGCAGACGGATTGACCATGCTGCTGATGCTTGCCCAACGTCTGGCTCGCCTTCGCGCTCGGCAACGGATCAACTCTGCGCGTTCCCGCCTTCGCAATCCCAAGCGCGGAATCCGAAAAGCGGTGCCGCGATCTGCTGTCGATCTCGACCGGATCCCAAGAGGCCCTGCCGATGGGGGAGCGATCCGGCTTCGAGCGCCGCGAGGCTGATTTCGGCCCGACCCCGCGGGCAGCGGTGGTGCCGCTGATTCCCCGCCTTCGCTGTATCCGTAGCTTTGCCGAGCCGTGCGCAGTTCAAATCGCCTTAGTCGTATTTATCCGGTTCTGATGGAGCTTTGTTCGCCACGGCAGCCTGCGACTGGATCAGCTGCCAGTATTTTCCAAATAGCGTTAAGGGCTGATCGACCCCCTTCTCTGTTAACGATTGCTAACGGCGCGGGCCCATCCCGCGCCGTTTTTGGCGGGAATGAGGCCGCGCAACGTTTGGTTAAGGTTAACAGGCGATGATCGGCACCCGTTCGATTGGAGCGTTGGGATGCGTAGACTTTTGCTGCTGGCGATGTTCTGGGGAGCGGTGTCAAGCGCGCGGGCGGCCGACATGCCTGACATTCCGATCCTCCGTGGCACCCAGGGGCTGCCGAACCTGACGGTCAACTGGCAGGGGTTCTATGTTGGCGGCCAGGGCGGATACGGTTCGTCCAGCGAGGATTTCAACGGCTCGAACGCCAACTTGCTTGCCGTCGTGATTTCCGGGTCCGTCGTCCAGCAGATACCGGGAGTTGCGCAGTTCAATCCCATTTTCGGCCGGCAAACAGACCGCAGCTGGGGCTACGGCGTCTTTGGCGGATACAACTCGCAGTGGGATGACGTTGTTATCGGCCTTGAGGCAAGCTACATGCACGGTCCGTTTGGCGGTACGAGCACCGCGTCGGGGGAGTTCGTCAGTCGAGCCCCGCTAAGCGACAACTTGTTCCACGATGCAGTGGTGACGTCGTCGACTTCGATGTCAATCACCGACATGGCGACTTTCCGCGGCCGGGCAGCCTATGCCTGGGGCTGTTTCCTGCCTTACATGTTTGGCGGATTCGCGCTCGGGAACGCGGACATCTTGCGCTCGGCAGTTCTGCAAGACTCGGTCAGTGTCAATCGAGGCGGGCCATTCAGCCTGCTCCCGCTAAGCAGCGCGTCGCTGGGCGTGCACGATCACCTGATCTATGGCTATACCGCCGGCCTTGGCGTCGACATCAACCTGGTCGGCAACCTCTTCATGCGTGCCGAGTGGGAATATGTCCGCTTCGCGACCAATCTCCTGAACGTCACGGACCCCCATTTGAACACGGTACGCGCCGGCCTTGGCTACAAGTTCTGAAAACGTGCTTTCGGGTTAAGCATGCTTTCAGACGAATTTTTCCCCTCCCCCGGTGGGGAAGACCTACCACCTATGCTGAGGCCTGAGGACCAGACAGACAGCGTCCGCCAAGGATAATCATCAGCACCAAAGCGCGGGGCTTCGGTCCCGTACTCAAGGAGAGGCCGCCAACAGCGCGGGTTCGAGGTCATTCTGGTCAACGCGCGCTACGCCAAGAACGTGCCCGGGCGCAAGACGGATGTCAGCGACGCCGCTTGGCTGCGCCAGCTTCATTCCTACGGTCTGCTACGCGGGAGCTTCCGCCCCGATGCC
>DATJKY010000114.1:0-8866 GCA_035490955.1 Terriglobia bacterium
GACCCAGGTCGTTGGCCGGCCCGTTGGCCATCATAAGCGCTAACTTAACTAAGTCGGCTTCTCGTTGCTCCGAAATCCGGGTTGCCCGAAGGGCAACTCCGTGAGTAGCCGTAGGTGAAACCTACGGAAATCGAACCCCACTATGGCCGCGGCCCTGGCGGGGCCGGACAATAACCCACGGTCAACCCTCACCGGGTTGGGGCGGTTGGGCGCGGTGTCATCCGTAGGGTGCACCTACGGCTACTCACGGTTGTCCCCTGCCGGGGCCACATCAAACCCGCGTGGCGGGAGGCCGGGTGAAGGGTTCCTGAACGCCGAAGGCTGAAGGCGAAAGGGAAGATGGAAGTGTCGGTGATTAGCGACCTTCTGTATCGATTGCGGGCATTATTCCGGCGCAAGTCGATGGAAGCGGAGTTGGACGGCGAACTGCGAGCCCACTTCGCACATCAAGTGGAGAAGTATGTCCAATCAGGCCTGCCAGTCGAAGAAGCGCGAAGGCGAGCGAGGCTGGAATTCGGGGGCCTTGACGAGGTGAAAGAGGAATGCCGTGACGCCCGCGGCGTGAACTTGATCGAGACCACGGTTCAGGATTTGCGCTACGGACTTCGCGTGCTGCGAAAGAATGCCGGGTTCACGGCCGTGGCAATCATCACCCTGGCGTTAGGTATCGGAGCGACGACGGCCATCTTCAGCGTTGCTAACGCCGTGCTCTTGCACGGGACGCCCTATCAGAAGCCCGCTCAGCTCGTGCAGATCGGTGCCAGGAGCCCGCAGGGGGAAGGGGACTTGGTTTCTGCAGGAGACTTCAGCGACTGGGGGGAACAACGCGAGATCTTTCAGGGCATGGCCGCATATGAGCAGATGGAGTTTCACACCCTCACCGGAGCAGCCGACCCGGATGAAATGTGGACCTCACCGGTCTCCACGAATCTCTTCCACTTGCTGGGGGTCGGTGCAGTCCTGGGACGTACCTTTGCCGCTGATGAAAAGCAAGCCGTAGTGTTGAGCAATGATTATTGGCACGGCCATTTTTCATCGGACCCCAAGATTATCGGCAAGACCCTGGCCCTCGACGGCAAACCATACGCGGTGATTGGCATCGCGCCCTCCGATCTTGAGTTTCCGGCGCCCAACACTCAAATGTGGATCCCTCTGACGTTCAGTGTCGACCAAAGAAACGATCATGAGCACCATTCGCTCGGCGTCCTCGCCCGCTTGAAGCCTGGGCTCACTTTGAGGCAGGCTCAAGCCGAAATGGACCTCGCGGCTCGCCGACTCCCGCTGCGGTACCCCAAGACAAACGCCGGATGGAGTGCCCTGGTCGAGCCCTTCAAGGGCCAAGAAATCGGGGGTGTCCTCCGGGCGGCCATACTCGCGCTCCTTGGTGCCGTAGTCTTTGTGCAGATGATCGTCTGCGCCAACGTTGCCAGCATGCTCCTCGCTCGCGGCACCGCTCGGCAAGGGGAGATGGCGGTGCGTGCCGCCTTGGGCGCGAAGCGGTCGAGACTGATCCGACAACTGGTTGTCGAGAGTGTGTTGCTGGCCGGGGCTGCTAGCGTAGCGGGGCTGATGTTGGCATGGTGGGGTCTTGCCATAGTTGTAGACCTCGTGCCCAAGTACAACCTTGTCGAAACCCAGGCCGTGCACCGGATCGCGATCAACTTTCCCGCGCTGGTCTTTACGGTGGCCTTGTCGCTGCTGACGGGAATTGTGGTTGGCTTGGTGCCTGCTGTGCGGATTTCCTGCCTTGATATCCACGAATCTCTCAAAGAGCGAGGGCGGATCTCAGCGATGAGTGCGAAAAGGTCTCGCTTGCAGCGCGTGCTCGTTGCTTCCGAAGTGGCGCTCGCCTTGGTCCTACTTGTAGGAGCGGGCTTAATGATTCAAAGCTTCGAGCGCCTGGCTACCGCTCCGACCGGCTTCGACCCCGATCACCTCCTGACCGTACGCGTGCCGCTGATGAACTACAAGTATTCGCCCCCGCAGTCTGCCGCCTTCTACCGCGGCGTGTTGGCACGTATCCGGGGCATTCCGGGCGTAAAGTCTGCGGGAATGGCAAACAACCTGCCGTTCACGGGATTCCATGTCTCGCTCGCATTTCCCTCCCCGCCGAACTCCCTGGGCGGTCCCGGCAGCACCGTCGGGGTATTCGGGCGCAGCGTCAGTCCGGGGTACTTTCAGGCCATGGGCACGCCCCTCGTCGAGGGACGCGATTTCACCGAGGCTGAAAATCGGATTGACGCTCCTTGCGTTCGGATCGTCAATCAGGCGATGGCGCGCCTCTACTGGCCTGGAGAGGGCGCCGTCGGCCGACAACTGCCCGGCGTCTGCCCGAAAGGCGCGTCCGCCGTCATCGTGGGTGTGGTTGCGGACTCTAAACAGGCCTCGGTTGAATCGCAGGTACAGCCGGAGTTGTACGAGCCCTACGCTCAGCACCCGTTTGCTTCCTTCCTGGTAACCTTCGCCATCCGGACGGCGTCGGACCCGCTCGACGTGGCCATGGCCGTGCGCCAGGCGGTGCGGCAGGTCGACAGCGATCAGCCCGTAATCCAGTTGCGAACCATGCAGGAGGTCATTTCCGAGTCAATCTGGCGCCAGCACATCTCCGCCTCCGTGCTGGGCATCTTCGCCGCCATCGCCCTCGTGCTCGGAGCGGTGGGGATCTACGGCGCACTCTCGTACTGGGTCGGCCAGCGGACCCACGAGATCGGTGTTCGCGCCGCGCTAGGAGCCACGCGGCCAGACATCCTGAGGATGGTGGTGGGAGAGGGACTGCTTCTCACTTCAATCGGCGTTGGTGCCGGAATTCTGGCCGCGCTGGGTCTTACACGCCTACTGGCAAGCTTACTGTACGGGGTCCGCCCGAGAGACCCGCGCACTTTCGTTGCCTTGTCGATATTGGTGAGCGCCGTGGCACTTTTGGCCACCTACATTCCCGCCCGGCGCGCGGCGAAGGTCGACCCCATGGAGGCGCTGAGGCACGAATAGAACAGTGACGAGTGAATCCGTGACGAGTGACAGGCCGACTTGCGTTCGGAGCCCAGACCCCGTTTCTGGGTCTGCGGCTCCTGTGAGGCTAAACCAGTGACGAGTGGCGAGAGAGATAGCGCAGAGTTTGCCGCTCTTGGGAACTCTGCGGCCTGTCTGGGGAAGAACCGCCGTTCGACAGGCTTACGGCCCTGCGCGAAGTCGAAGGGCAGAGTTTACAAGGCAAAACTCTGCGCCACCTTCGCGCAGCCTCTGCCGACATGGTCCTCCTGGCTCACACGGTAAGGACTATGGGGACTTTATCCACGCATCGACGCTAAAGGGATACTTGCCGTAGGCCGCCAGCACGAATGCTCCGGCGGAGGCTGAAAAGACAGATGCGTCGAGCGGGGCTTTGATGCCTAAGGCAAGGGTCATTGTTAGCGCAAACAGCAATAGCAGTAACCCGCTCAGTAGAGCCGCGATTCGAGTGAAGACTCCCAGGATGAGCGCCAGACCGAATAGAGTCTCGGCAAGCGTAGCTATCCACGCGAGCGCCGGAAGCAATGCCATTGGTACAAACCAATTCAGCTTACCCGTATAAGCGATGAACCGAGCGAAATCTCCCCATGCCACGTGAGGCCGTCCGTAGACTCCCCAAAAGCCAAAACGGTCAGCCACGGCGGAGAGGAAGGAAAGCCCCAGTGCCAGGCGGAGAAAGACCGTGCTGTAATCCGCCGCTGTCTTTGCTGTGGCATTCATCGGATGACAACGAGTCGCTCGTCGAGCTCGCGCAGCAGGATCAGGCCACGGTCGGAAGTGACCCGGGAACCTTGGAAATCGATCTAGAGAAGGCCTACTTGCGCAAGAGGAGTAGTGCCAGTGGGCCGTCTGGATTTGCGTAGCCTTTAAGCTGATCGAGCGGCAATCCTCGCTCAAGCCCGCCATTGGAGCTTACTCGCTCCGCAAACCACTCGTTAGGGAAATCAAGAATTATCAATGTGACCACCCATCGGTCATAGGCGTTAGACGACAGGCAAATCCTCACCTTTTCCGAGAACGGTTGGGAGGCCAGCCGTCTCCTCCTGTCTAGCTCCATGTTATAGCCAATCTAGCGAAATTATCGCAAAGTGCACCTCCCATTGCAAAGTTCAGCGCGACGGAAACCGGGACAGCGCTGCGGGGAGTTGGTTATCGACAAGGAATTTGATCGCAAAGACAATTTGATCGGCTTGCCGGGCGGCATACCCGATAGCCGCGAGAAGGTCTTCCCGTTCCAGGAACGGATAGTCGGCGAGGACCTCTTCGTAAGAAGCTCCCGCGGCAACAAAATCGAGGATGTCCGAGACACGTATGCGAAGGCCGCGGACACACTGAGTGTGCCGAAGGATCCTCTCCCGCCATGGGGAGCGGGAGAACATCTGTTTCCCGCTTCCCATTTTCCTCTTGGGATCGGGATGGCAGGCACCCTTTTTCAGCAACCTGTCAGGTCTGCGAGGCGTATAACAGGCAGCACACAGACCTTGACGTCGGAATCGTGGGTAAGCGCAGACTGGAGTTGACACCTGACATCGAAGCGAAGATATTGGGACTCTTTAGGCAAAGCGTTTGCGGGGTTAGCGTGGCCGGCCAATCCAAAATCTTTCTCACTCGCCCGCTACCGTCCCCGGTGTTGGAGTTGCTGGCCGCGCACTGTGAGCTTCGCGTTCACACCGAGGATAACGCTATCCCTACCGATCGATTGGCCGAGGCCTGCCGCGAGGTTGAAGGCCTAGTGGTATGCGGAGCGCGTGTTCCTGAGGCGGTGCTTGCCCAGGCTCCGGCGTTGCGCGTGGTCGCCAATGTGGGTGTGGGTTACGATCACGTCGACGTGGCTGCCTGTACTCGTCGCGGTATCCTGGTTACGAACACCGCCGGCGTGCTTGAAGAGACCACGGCCGACCTGGCCTTCTCCCTGCTCCTCGCCGTTGCCCGGCGCATTATGGAAGGCGACCGCTACGTGCGCGAAGGGCGCTGGAAGGAATGGGAGTGGGGGTTGCTTTGGGGCGCCGAAGTCTGTGGCAAGACGCTTGGCGTTTATGGCTTCGGCCGCATCGGCCAGGCCATGGCGCGACGCGGTCGCGGATTCTCCATGCGCATCCTCTATCATTCGCGCCACCGGGCTTCCCAAGCCGTTGAGGAGGAACTCGGCGCCCAGCACGTAGACCGCGAGACGCTGCTTGATGAATCCGACTACCTGACCCTGCATGTGCCCCTCACTCCCCAGACCCGCCACCTGATCAAAGCCGAAGACTTCCGGCGGATGAAGCGCACGGCCTTTTTGATTAACGCGGCCCGGGGTCCGGTAGTAGACGAGGAGGCTCTGGTTGCGGCGCTCCAGGACGGAGCCATCGCCGGCGCAGGCCTGGACGTTTTCGAAGCCGAGCCCCGGGTCCATCCCGCTCTGCTTGACCTTCCCAACGTCATCTTGATGCCGCACGTGGGTAGCGCGACCGGCGAGACTCGCTTAAAGATGGCGAAGCTGGCCGCAGAGAATCTGCTGGCTGCTCTGGAAGGCCGGCGGCCGCCGAATTTGGTCAACCCCGAAGTCTTCAGGCAGTGAACGGTTCCCGGCCCACACCGAGCGCGTCTGCAACCCGATTGATGTAGTTGAACCAGGAGGCGATGAGCGTAATCTGCAAGATACCCTTGTCGTCGAACCCGTTTAGTCGGAGGCATTCGTGGTCGCCCCGGCTGATCGTCGTGGCATCCTTCGTTAACTTTACGACGTAATCCACCATGGCCCGCTCCTGAGCAGTGAGCGCTGCTTGGTTGTAGTCGGTCTCCAAAGCCCCAACCATCTCGTCGTCAAGCGTAACCCGACGCAGAAACTCTGCGTGGGACTCTATTCAATAGAAGCAGCGGTTGGTCACAGAGACCATCGTGGCGATCAGCTCGTGCTGCCGTCGGGTCAAAGGGAGTTCAGGGGACATCAGCACCCCGAAGGTTGCAAAAGCGTGGTGCAGGGCGTCGGGAATCAGGCTATGTGAGGCAACGATCTCCGAACCTCCCCCCTCCGCGGGGTGTACGGGTGTGGCATATTCCTTCGGGTAGAGCGCCATCTGCTCTTCCATCGCTTTGCGCAGGCGCTGATCGGCTTCGGACAACGGAATGGTCCGGATCCAGGTCATTGCACGTCCTCCTTCCGAATTCCGGGTAGTAGTCAGTTTGCCCCGGTAGTGGCGAATTTACCTCGCTACGTGGTGGCGTGAAGACGCCTATCATCAAACTGACCACCACCGAATAGGAACCCACCGAGGGGCCGGAGGGGTCCTCGCGCGAGGTGAGGGAGCACATCGAGGCCGACGTTCGAATTGCTCCCCACTCCGGGGATAAACGGCGAGGGTGAGGGATCAGGTTGGGACCTCGTGAACCAATAACCCCTCACCCGGTTCGCTACGCCCCGGCGCCCGAAGCCGCTCCGCCGCTCTGCAGCGCAGTGAGGGCTCTGGGGCGCAGGGCGCTCGCCACCCTCCCCAAGGGCCCCAAGAAAGAGGGCTGAAAAATGTAGAAACACGCGTGTCCCCGAAGGGGAGAGCAGAAAAAAAAGTAGAACTTCGGGGTCCCGCTTCGCGGGACTCATTTGCTCGCGGTTGTGGGCCCCTGCCCGGCATCCTCGCTGTACGCCTTCTGCGTATATTTGTTGGCCAAATCGAGCGCGCCCTGGGTGTTATCGTTGGTCTGCAGCGCTTTCTGGTATTCGTTCAGAGCGCGGTCGCGCTGACCGGTGACGTCGAAGACTTTACCGATGCTCAGATGGCTCCAGACCTCGACCCACTTCGGCTGCAGGTCGCCGCCGAGGGCAGCGCGGAACTCCTCCATGGCGGCGTTGAAGTTATGCAGCTTGAGGTAGACCTCCCCGAGGCGATAGTGAGCTAGTGAACTGTTCTTATCGATCTCCAGCACCGCCTGATACTGCTTGATGGCTTCGAGGTAAGCCTGCTCCTGAACGAGCTGGTCGCCGCGTGCCATCTCCACCTGAATTCGGGTATCGTCGTCAAACTTGAGCAAGCGACTGGCCGGATCAATCACCACCTTCAATGGCTTAGTCACGGTGTTGACGGTAAAATCGGCGGTGGTTCCTACCATCTCTACCCGCTGCGTCACGGGCTTGCGGCCCTCAACATAAACGCGCACTTCAACCGGCATACGAAAAATGTCCAGGTCCTGCTGGACTTTGCCCACCACTTGGTAGCCCTTCTGCGTCCGGTAGACTGCCCAACTCTTTTTGAATTGCGGAACGCCGGTCGAATCCACCCACTGGGCGAAGAAGAAGCGCAGGTCCTGCCCGCTGGCCTTCTCCGCCAATTTCTCAAACTCCGCCGTGGAGATCGACTTCCCGGCGTACTGCTGGACCATGTCGCGTAGGGTTTTGAGGAAGGCGTTGTCGCCGATGACCCAGCGGAGCATGTGAAATACCATAGCGCCTTTCTTGAACACGATGGAGTCGTATTCGGGCGTGTACTCATGCAGGTGCGACGCCTGGGAGATTGACGCCTCGCTTTCGTGAGTGAGAGCGCTGACCTCGATCTTCTGCATGGTGTCTTCGAACATCGCTTGTCCCGCCGTCTCGTTGACATAGAGCGCGGCGGAGTAAGTTGCCAACCCCTCGTCCAGGAAGGCGTCGTCCGGTGAGGCGGGGCTGACAAGGCAGCGCCACCACTGGTGCGAGATCTCGTGCGCCAGCAGCCCGTAGTTCACGGGATTGGAAAAGCCTCGCGAGGCAAGCGCCACCAGACCGGGAGCCGCATACCCGCCCACCGTACTATCGTCGATCTCCACCAGCGCCAACTGTCCACTCGGCAGAGGCCCGAAACTGTTGGAGAAAAAGCTGAGAATCTTGGCGGCGGTGTCACCATAAGGTCCGGCAAAGTTCTCGTGGCCCGGCTTCAGGTACAGGGCGATGCTCGCGCCCTCGGCGGTGGAAGGCAGCACCGCATACTTGCCGGCGATTACCGTCCCGGGGAAAGACTTCTGATCGTACTCAAACGCGTAGGTCACGCCCGCCGACGAACGAACGGGCGCCGACGGCTTCCCTGAAGCGATCACCGTGGTATCCACCGGCACAGAAATACGCATAGTGGCCGAGAAGCGATTGATGCCATAGGCGTTCACCGGGAACCAGCGTGCCGAATAGAGCAGGTAAGAGCCTTCGCTTGAGACGTAAGCCAACTTGAGGCCCTCCACCGGGCTGCCATCCGCCGCAGCCAGCGACCCACCCCACTCCACGTTGATCCACGACGGCTTCCCCGCCACCTGGGGGTTGACAAAGTTGAATTGAACGGTGAGAGACTCCTGGCTGAAACTGATCGGCTGGCCTGTAGAGTCGGTGGCCTTTTTGACGCGCAGCGCGCTGTGAAGCTCAAACCGCAGGACAGTAAGGTCGGAGGTCGGGACAAAGTCAATACGGGCCTTGGCCACGAGCACGTGGGTGGAGGGGAACAACTGGGCGTCGATCGTATAATTTGTCACCTCGAAGTTGGGCGGAGCAGTCTGCACCTGGGCCCAGGAATTCAAAGCGGCGAGGGCGAACGCCAGCAGTAACAACAGTGCCCAGTGGCGAGTGAGAAGGTGTGAGGAAATCGCGGCTCGGCCGCCTGCTGTGCGGAAGGGCCCAGCCCTTCCGGACCTCAGGTTCAAGATTAAACTCTTTGGGTTCACCCGCTTGCCGGAAAGCCGGAGGCTTTCTCCCGAGACCCCGTCGGGACGGGGCGCACAGCAAGCGGCGGAGCCGCAAGATCCGGCAACCAGCGATTTTTTCACACCTTCTCAGCCTTTCCGGTCGAGCCGGCCAAAAGAGAAAAACAATACGGTCTTTCGGCTCGGTCCTCCCGCTTCGCGGGATCGGAGGTTTTCCGCA